>CANHAW010000343.1 GCA_947458675.1 Beijerinckiaceae bacterium | reverse complement strand
GTTGTTGTGCATGATGGTGAGCAGCGGAATCTTGTGATGCACCGCACTCCAGATAGCGCTCGGCGTATACATGAGATCGCCATCGCCCTGAACATTGACGACCAACCGCCCGTGTTCGCGATGAGCGAGCGCCGCGCCAATGGCGGCACCCATGCCATAGCCCTGACCGGCGCCGCCAGAATCGCCGATATATTGATAATGCTTGTCGAAGTTCCACAGGCGGTGCGGCCAATTGCTCAGGCGAATGTCGCGCGAAACAAGCGCCCAGTCGTGATCCTTGATCGCGGCCCACATTTCTGCAGACAGGCGCGCGGTCGAGATCGGGCTTTCATTCCAGCCCAGCACTGCGCCTTCTGAAATGAGCCGATCGCGGCTTTGCGTGAAAGAGCGACGCAAAGCATCGGTGCGCTTGGCAATCCGGTCGCGGTCGGATGACGTCAGCGCCGATTTCACCGCCTCAATCAAGGCCGGGAGGCTTGCTTCGGAATCGGCTGCAATCGACAGATCGACGCTCTGGTAGCGCTGGAAGTCCTGATAATTGGCGCGAATATAGAGATCACGCGCGGTGATCGTCGCCAGTTTCGTGCTGGGCTTGATGCGCGTGCCCTGCTTCGGATTGGGATTATCCGTATAGCTGTTGACGATGCCCCAGAAGTCGGTGACTTCGAGACCGAGCACGAAATCTGCCGCCGAGACGACGGGCCGCGCACGATCTGTATGGTTGAGCGGATGACGGCTCGGGAAATTCTGTCGGCCATAGAGATCGACCACCGCAGCGCCGGTGAGTTCGGCAAGCTCGATAAGCAGCGGCATGCCACGCGGCGTGCGCGCCATACGATCGACAACAATCACCGGATTCTCGGCGGAAACCAGCATTTTTGCCAGATCGCGCATGCTCTCATTATCGCCTTGCGGCGGCGCAATGCGCGAGAGTTTGGGAATGCGGATATTCTCGTTGGTATTTGGCTCCTGCAAATGCGCATCGAGCGAAATCGCGACCGGCGCATAGGGCGGCGTCATGGAAATTTTGTAGGCGCGCACCATGGCCTCGGCGGAGGCCTGGAGAGAGGCCGGCTGATCGTCCCATTTGGTGAAATCGCGGATGATGCCGAGCGGATCCTGCGCCGCATGCGTTGTCGCGACGCCGGGAATACGATGCGCGGCATCGATATGATTGCCCGAGAGGATCATCATCGGCACGCGGTCGCACCAGGCATTATAGACGCCCATGGCTGCATGCTGAATGCCGACCGTGCCGTGGAAGAGCAGACCCATCGGCTTGCCCGAAACCTTGGCATAGCCCTGCGCCATGGCGCAGCCGATCTCTTCATGCATGACGGTCAGAAGCTCGGGCTTCTTGTTCATCGCATAATTATTGATCGATTCATGCAGACCGCGGCAGCTCGAGGCCGGATTGGTTGCGACATATTCAATGTCGAGCGCACGCAGCACATCGACCATATGATCGGAGCCCGGACGCCCGCCCTCGCCTGCATTTGCTGCAATCAGCGTGGGCCTTTCCGTCTCGGCCTGCATGAGACCGGCGGAAGGCTCCATCACCTTGCCGGCCACCGGCAAGGCGCGGGATTCATTTGGCGCAAGCGTTGTTGCCGCGCCTGCCGCGGCGCCGGCAAGTGTTGCGCTTTTCAAAAAGAAACGACGATCGACGGCGACCTTGTCGCTTTTCTCGCTCATGCTGTCCTCCCTGTGGCCCACCGCTTGTGCGGCAGGCCTTATCTTTTCTGGAAGGCTAGCATCGGCATTCTGGTCGGGCAATCGCCCGAGATTAGACCTTAGGCGAATATGGGTTCAACCGCCAAAGCCCGCGAGGCGCAATTCTTCCGCCATGCGATCCTGAATACGCTGCGGTGCATCCAGAGCAATGGAGATCAGCTCGCGAATGCGCGCCGGCGACATATAGGTGAAATCGAGACCGATCTTGTCGGCTTCCGCCATTGCTTCGCGATCGGTGCCGATTTTCTCAAAGGCGGCACGCAGCGCAGCGAGCCTGTCGGCCGGCACGCCGGGCGTCGTCCCAAAGGGGCGATTATAGAGCTGCGTTGTCAGAATGGCATTGAGCACCTGCTTGTTCTCGCCCTCTGGCAGCATGTCCATCAGGAATGGCACTTTCATCTCGACAAGCTCGGGCTGCGGCTCAACCGCAATATCAAGCTGCACTTTTGCGACGCCGCGCGCCAGCATGTCCTTCGCATTCACACGCGCCCCATCCCAGGACCAGCCGCAAAGACCATCGATCTCGCCGCGCTCCATGGCGAGCGTGACATTGGACGTCGATTGATAACCCGCCGTCACTTTAAACTTGGTGGCTGCCAGGGAATTCAGCAGCAAGGGCACCATTTTAACCGAACCTGAGCTTGCGCCCAGCACGATCTCGCGGGTGAAAATATCCTTGATGGGCGCGTCTTTTTTGTCTCCGCCAAAGGCGCAGATGGAAGATGCTGCAGCGGCATTGCCGATCCAGCCGAATTCGCGCACATCGAATTTCACCACATTCGATTTGGTGACCTGGTTGAGCGTGATCGTATTCTGGAAAATGCCCATGTGCAGACCATCGCGCGCCGCGACGGAATAGAGATGATTGGCGGCAGCAACGCCGCCCGCGCCCGGCATGTTTCTGACGATAATGGCTGGCGTGCCGGGAATGTGGCGCTGCATGTGCCGGGCAACGAAACGCCCATAGAGATCATAGCCACCGCCGACGCCCGATGGGACGATCATCGAAATCTGCTTGCCTGTATAAAAATCCGCCACCGGATCGGCCCGCACATGGCCGCACGCAAGAGCGGCGACGAGAACAAAGGCAGCTTTGGCGACAGTTTTCATTTCTTATTCTCCGGTCAGGCTGGGGCAGAGCTGTCCAATGCTCGCCCGAAACAAGGATAGAGGCAATCTCGCAAAAAACACGCCACCAGCCCTTCCCAGCGCCCACACAGGCGCTAGACTTGGAGACGAGGCAAATTTGGGGAGAAAGCAATGCGCAGCAAAATCTTTTTGGCCGGGATGAT
>CANHAW010000342.1 GCA_947458675.1 Beijerinckiaceae bacterium | reverse complement strand
TTGAGCGGATCGACGCCGGTGGTCAAGGCCTGGATCCATTGCAGGCCCTTGGCGCTCGACACCATGGCGGGCGTGATCGATTGGGCAAGGCCCATGATCACATTCGCCTGCGCGCAGAAGGGCAGGATCTCCGCCTCTGTCGTTCCGGCATTGATTGTGATGCCGGGAAGCTCGCTGCGCAGCCGGGCGGCGACGGGCTCGTCGGGTTCTTCGATAATGGCAATGTTGATGTTCATATTCATCCGTGAAGTTTTTTCCGCGCGGTGGTCCTGCGCCTATCTGGCGATCGCAGCGCGGATACGTTTGCGAAAAAGCTTGAGCTGGTTAGACAATATTTCTCTTTGATCGGCAAAACGCTGTGCGGGGACCGGGATGGAGACGGCGATGGGACGGCCCATCGGATCGAGCAAGGCAATTCCTGCCGCAGAAATGCCAGGTCCATGCTCCTCAAGATCGAAAGCAATATGGCTCTTGCGAATCTGGTCCAGTTCCGCTCGCAGTTTGCCCCTGTTTTTCAGCGGAAAGTTGGGATGTTCCCCAAGGCTCTCGTCGATCAAATCATCCGCATCTTCCGGCGAAAAGCAGGCGAGGATTGCCTTGCCATTGGCCGTGCAATGAAGCGGGAAGCGTTCGCCGACAGCCGAGAGGGCGACCAGCCTTTGGCGGCCGGGAACCTGATCGACAAAAACCGTCGAGCCGCCTGAAAGAACTGCCAGATCCACTGTCTCCCCGACGGTCTCGCCGAGCGCCCGCAAATGCGGGCGGATGAGATCGGCCGCGTTCGAGCCGGCAGAGGCGCCAATGCGCACAAGCCCCGGGCCGATGCGCACATCGCCCGGCCCTGAGGCAATGACAAAATCTTCCGCGGCCAATGCGGCCACGATGCGCTGCACGGTCGAGCGCGCAAGTTCGACTGATTTGGCAATTTGCCCGAGGCTGAGCCCGTTTGGATGGTTTTCCAATGTCCGCAATATGCTTGCCGCCCGGGCAATCACCTGGATGCCGGCCTGCGCAGCGTTCTTTTCCTCAGCCTCTTTTGCGGCCTGCATTCTTTTCCTCCGGCTCGCTCGCACGCGCTCGAAAAGCGGCGGATGGCCAATTGACCGCTATATGGTACATGCGTATCGTATCATGGACCACAAAAATTTGGCGGCACACTGCCGCCAGGGATGAAGCGCAAAAGGGAGGCAAGCATGCCCATCACGATTCGCGGCATTCAGTTCGAGGATAATCTCGACAATGCCATGGGACTGGAATTCTACAATCTCTCGCATCGTTTCGGCTATCAATCGCCGAACTGGCCCTATTTCCAGGATGTGAAGATCGAGCGCATCCATTACATGGCCAAGTCGGGCGTGCTCTCGCAGCGCATTACCACGTCGATGCATAATACAACGCATATCGATGCGCCCGCCCATGTCGTTGCCGGCACGCCCTTCATCAATGAAGTGCCGCTGCCGCATTTCTTTGGTTCGGGCATTGTCGTTTCGATTCCAAAAAAGCAATGGGAATCGATCACTTATGACGATCTCGAAAAGGTCGCCGGCAAATCCGTGCGCCCCGGCGATGTGGTGATCGTCAACACCGGCTGGCACCACATTTACGAAGACAATGAAGATTATTTCGCCAAGGCGCCGGGCTTTGTTCCCTCCGCTGCTGATTGGTTTGTCGAGAAAAAGGTGAAAGTTGTCGGCCATGATACGCAGGCCAACGATCATCCGCTTGCAACAGCCATTGGCCCGCAGCGCAACGGTCCGCTTCTGCCCCACCTCGAGCAGGAATATTTTGAATGGTCGGGCGGTCGTAACTGGAAGGATGATTTCCCGGAATGGGAGCCGGTGCACCGCAAGCTTTTCACCAATGGTATTCTCGGCATCGAGAACGTCGGTGGCGATCTCGACAAGGTCACGGGCAAGCGCGTCACTTTCGCCTTCTTCCCGTGGAATTGGGATCGCGGCGACGGCTGCATCATTCGCCTCGTTGCGATGATCGACAAGGGCCAAGCCTATCGCATCGAAAAAGGCGAGGCCATCTGATGTTCGTCAAGCGCTTCGAAGACGCCAAACCATATGAGGCCCCCAACCACAGGGGCGTCGTCGGCCTGCGCCTGCAGGGCTTCGAGCCGGGCGGCCCTACCAACCAATGGGTCGGCCTTTCGCAAGTCCTGCCCGGCGGTGGCGCCGGTCCGGATTCAACGCCGTTTGAGAAGGTCTATGTCGTTGTTGATGGCGAAATGACCGTCATCATCGATGGCAAGGAAACCGTGCTGCGCAAATATGATTCCTGCACGATTGCGCCCAATGAAGTGCGCATGATCGAGAACCGCAGCAATCATAATTGTACGATGATGGTTGTCATTCCCTATCCGCCGGGGGTGAAGCCATGAATGCTGATTTTCTCAAGAATCCGGCCGCGCTTTTCGATGTGAAAGGCAAAGTTGCTGTCATCACCGGTGCATCGGGTGCCTTTGGTGCTCTTGCTGCCCAGATCCTTGCGGGCGCTGGCTGCAGGCTCGTGCTGAGCGCTGGCAAGAAAGCCGATCTCGACAAAGTGTCGGAGGATTGCAGGGCACTCGGCGCGGAAGTCGAGGCGTTGAATGTGCGGCCCTCAAATGAGAAAACCTGCGATGACATTGTCGCTGCAGGTGTCAAGCGCTTCGGGCGCGTCGACATATTGGTCGTTGCGTCGGGCAAGAACGACGTATCCAAGATCGACCAGATGTCGGCGGATCGTTTTCTCGACGTGATGGATGCCAATGTCACGCAAAGCTGGCTCATGGCGAAAGCTGCGACCAAGCAAATGCTGGCTCAAGGCTAGGGCGGCAAGATCGTTCTCATGTCCTCGGCGCGCGGCCTTCTCGGGCATCCGGCGGGTTACACCGCCTATTGCGCATCGAAATCGGCTGTCGATGGCATTACCAAAGCGCTTGGCTGCGAGCTTGGGCCAAGCGGCATTACCGTCAATGCGATTGCACCGACGGTCTTTCGCTCGCCGCTGACCGCCTGGATGTTTGCCGATGACGAAAAAGCC
>CANHAW010000341.1 GCA_947458675.1 Beijerinckiaceae bacterium | reverse complement strand
CTCGAACAGCACAATCGCAATGTCGCGCGCTGGCGACAGATCGAGCGCGATCGCGCAGAATCTGGCGTGGATCGTGCGCCGGTCATTGCGCCGGGCGAGCCTGCTGCAAATCCGCCCAATGCTACGCCGCCGCGCGGACAGCGCGGCTCGCTGGAGCGGCAAGCCCCCGCAGGCCCGCTGGGCGATGCGCTGGAGCGCGTGGCGGATGTCGATCTTCGCGCGCGTTTTGGCTTGCGCGGTGTCTTGCCCTCCGGCCCGCCGCCCTCAAGGCTGATGGCCGCACAAGTGGCCGAGCGCAAGCTTTTGGCGCAAAGGTCGGTCGGAAATCTCGCCATGTTCGAATTCGGGCCGGGCGTTGATTCACTGCCGCCGCTTCGCGGTTTTGCAGAACGTCCGCAGCTTGATGGCACGGCAGAAGATTTCGATATGGGCCTGCCCATGCCTGGCGATGTCGCGGCCTATCCTGTCAGCCCCGAGCGTCTCGCCGATCAGCGGGCGCGCGCTGCCCGGCTGGGCATCGATCTGCCGCCGCTGCCGGGGGCATCGGCTCTCCCGGCGGAAGCGCTGGCGTTGCAATCCGTGCATGAATTAACGAAGCGCCGGGTTCTGGATGCATCGGAAGGGACTGCGCTCGATCCGCTGAAAAATCGCAGCTGGGATCTGAGCACGCCCAAGCGTGTGCCTGAAGGCATTCGCGCATCAACGGCGCCTTGAGCGCAAAACCGCCTCGCACTATGGTGCCCGCTCTTCGATGAGAGCCGATTCCGGCTGCAGGGACCATGCGCATGGCGCTGAAAAGCATGACCGGATTTGCCCGCACGTCGGGCGCGCATGCACCTTACGCCTTTGCGTGGGAGCTGAAGGCGGTCAATGCCAAGGGGCTCGATCTTCGTCTGCGCGTTCCATCCGGCTTCGATCGGATCGAGCCTGAGGCGCGCGCGCGTCTCACTGCAGGCCTGGCCCGCGGCACTTGTTATGCAACACTGACATTCACGCGCCAGGGCGCGCAGACGCAGGTGCGCGTCAACGAGCCTTTGCTGCGCATGCTGGTGGACACGCTGGCGCAAGTGCCCGTCACCGGCCAATTGCGTCCTGCATCCATCGACGGACTTTTGGCTGTGCGCGGCGTGATCGAGGTCAGCGATGCGGCCGATGATGAGGCGACCATTGCGGGCGTCACGCAGGCTGCACTTGCTGGGCTCGATGCAGCGCTGGATGCGCTTGTGCAGGCGCGCGCCGACGAGGGGCGCGCCTTGCAGGATGTTTTGACAGCGCGCGTCGATACGATTGAGCGTCTGGTTCTGGCGGCCGAGGATACGCCGGGCCGCAAGCCCGAGGCGATCCGCGCGCGGTTGCAGCAGTCAATCGAAACATTGGCTGGCGCCACCAATATGCTCGATCCGGCGCGGCTGCATCAAGAAGCGCTTCTGCTTGCCGCCAAGGCGGATGTGCGTGAAGAAATCGACCGGCTGAAAGCCCATATCGGTGCTGCGCGCGACTTGCTCGCCTCCGATCAGCCTGTCGGCCGCCGGCTTGATTTTCTGGCGCAGGAATTTTCGCGCGAAGCCAATACGCTTTGCGCCAAATCGAACGATCCCGTCCTGACCGGGCTTGGCATGGATTTGCGCGTCGAAATCGAGCAATTCCGCGAGCAGGTCCAGAACATCGAGTGAGAAACATGCCAACACGCGATCCGATCCAGCGCCGTGGCCTCATGCTGATCCTGTCGTCTCCTTCAGGCGCAGGAAAGACAACGCTGACGCGCAATCTTCTGCAGGACGGGAGCCTCGATCTCACGCTTTCCATTTCGGTGACGACGCGCGAGCGCCGCCCCAGCGAAGTTGAGGCGATCCATTATTATTTCAAGACACGGACGGAATTCGATCGCCTGAAGGCGAATGATGAATTGCTCGAATATGCAGAAGTGCATGGCAATTTTTACGGCACACCGCGCGGGCCGGTGGAGAAAGTACTGTCGCAGGGTCGCGACATGCTTTTCGATATCGATTATCAGGGCACGCAGCAGGTGCAGAAACGCGCCCCCCACGATGTGGTGACGATTTTCATCCTGCCGCCATCGATGCGGGAATTGCAGGCACGACTGGAGCGGCGCGCCGAAGATGCGCCCGATGTCATCGCCAAGCGCCTGTTCAATGCGCGCAATGAAATCACCCGCTGGCCGATCTATGATTATGTCATCGTCAATGAAGACATTCAGCAGGCGATGTCGGAAGTAAAATCGATCCTGATCTCAGAGCGATTGAAACGCGCGCGCTCGGCCATCGGCATTTCAAAATTCGTCGATGGGTTGCTGGCTGAGGGGCAGTAAGGCCCATCGCCGTCATTGCTTCGCTTGGCGCCCAATGACGAATGGACTAGCGGCTCATTTCTTCTGCAACACGTGCGAGCCGCGCAAAGCCTGCGACATCCACTTCTTCTGCGCGCTTCGTTTCTTCGATCTCCGCCGCCTGCAACAAGGCGAGCGCATCGATTGATTTGCCTGCCACCGCAAGTCCCTTCAGCGATTGCCGCAGCATTTTGCGTCGCTGGTTGAAGGCTGAGGCTGTGATGGCTGTCAGGATTTTTGGATTGCAGGGCAGGGGCTCGCGGCGCGGCACCAGCTCCACCACCGAAGAGGTGACTTTCGGCGGCGGGTTGAAGGCGGAGGGCGGCACGTCGAAGAGAATGCGCGCCTGCGTACGCCAGCCTGCGAGCACGCCAAGGCGCCCATAATCGACGCGCTCGCTTTGCGTTGCAACGATGCGCTCGGCAACTTCGCGCTGGAACATGAGAACCATGCGATCAAACCATGGCGGCCAGGGCTCGCTTTCAAGCCAGCCGACCAAAAGTGCTGTGCCGATATTATAGGGCAGGTTGGCGCAAATGCGCACGGGGCCGCCCGTCTCTGCGACGAGCGCCTGCCAATTCGTGGTCATTGCATCGCCCGAAATAATCTCGAGCTTGCCGGGATAGGCAGCGGCAATTTCTGCCAGAGCCGCAAGGCATCGCTGATCGCGCTCAATGGCAATG
>CANHAW010000340.1 GCA_947458675.1 Beijerinckiaceae bacterium | reverse complement strand
GATTTTGGCCGCTATGGCATTTTGGTCTGCCGTCGCGCCAAGCACGGTGAGCGCACGGGCGCGGTGATGCGGAAAGTTGACGTGCAGGAAGAGCGCGCGGGAATCCCGCGTTTCATAAAAGCCGGTCAACGGATCGCGTGGGGCAGCGACCGAGGCGCCGTCGAGCCGTACATGACGATAGCCCTCGCTCATCAAAGCGGCATGATCGAGATCGACTTTGAGATGTCGCCCAGGGCCGGGCAATGCCAGGCCCGCCGCCGCCAGCGCGACGCCCGTCGCCACGCCAGCCTGCACGCGGCAGGGATAGAGCGTGTCGTCGCCGGTAAGGGAGACGCGCGCCGCGTCGGCCACCGCCCAGCCTGCGGAATCGAGCAGGGCACGCAGGGCCTCGTCGGGATTTGTTGTCAGCATTGCGCCTCAGGATTGGCACGTCACCGCGCGCCTCGCAATATCACGCCGTGCTTGCGAGCAATCCAGAGGCGAATGTCGGGGGTGCGCTAGCTATGCGCTCATACCGGGGAGACGGGATCAGAATGGCGGATGCCAGAACCCAAGCGCCAAGACAATCTGCATGAACTCCAAGACAGCCTGCATAACCAGTTCGCATAAGATATATTATGGAACTAAACCATATTATCCGTCTTGGGCCGTAACCCATTGCCGTGTCGATGATTAGCCGTCAGCATCCTCTTCGGCCAAGCGTCGCGCCAGCACTTTATCGATGCGACGTCCGTCCAGATCGACCACTTCGAAACGCCATCCCAACGTCTCGATATATTCTCCGGTCGACGGCAGATGATGCAGCTTGTCGATGATCAGCCCCGCGACTGTTTCGTAATCGCGTGTGCGTGGCAGATTGATGCCCAGCTGATCGGACATTTCATCGACTGGCATCCAGCCAGCCAGCAACCAGCTGCCGTCTTCGCGCTGGATGGCTTCCGGCTCGGTTGTGCCTTCGTCCGATTTGAACGCACCGGCAATGGCGTCGAGAATATCGGCCGGTGTGACCAGCCCCTCGAAATGTCCGTATTCGTCATGGACGAGCGCCATGGGAACATCGGCCTCGCGCAAGACGCCGAGCGCCTCGAGCGCATCGATCCGGTCAGGAATGACGGGCGCCGGACGGATCAGGCTGCGCAGATCGACCGGGCCGCCGCGCATATAGGCCGGCAGAAGTTCGCGCAGCTGGACGATGCCCAAAATATTGTCCGGCGAGCCTTCGCCAACCGGCAACCGCGAATGGCTTGTTTGCGTCAGGCGCTCGCGAATCTCCTCAGGATCGTCATCCAGATCGATCCAGTCGACATCCGTCCGGGGCGTCATGACGGCACGAACGGCCCGATCGCCCAAGCGCAGCACGCCGGAAATCATCCGTCGCTCATCGACCTCGATGACCCCGGCTGTTGTGGCTTCCTCGACGATATTCTTGATCTCTTCTTCCGTCACGGATGTGGCACTGGTCCGGCTCAGGCCGAAAACACCGAAAATGAGGCGCGACGACAGATCGAGCACATAGACGATCGGAGCGCCAATTTTCGACAGCAGAAGCATGAAAGGCGCGACGGTGCATGCAATGGCTTCGGGATTGCGCAAGGCCAGCTGCTTGGGAACGAGCTCGCCGACAACCACGGACAGATAGGTGATGAGGCTAATGACAATGCCATAGCCCAGCGGCTCTGCCAGACCGGGAGGCAAATTGCTTTCGCGCAGATAGGCCGACATTTCCAAGCCCAAAGCCGCGCCGGAAAACACACCGGCCAGAATGCCGATCAGCGTGATGCCGATCTGGACGGTCGATAGAAATTTTCCAGGATTTTCAGTTAGTTCAAGGGCGATCGACGCGCCGCGTCGTCCGCTTTCCATGAGGGTCCTCAGCCGGGCCGGCCGGGCCGAGACGATGGCGAGTTCGGAAAGAGCAAAAACCCCGTTGAGCGCAATGAGCAGCGCGGCCACAGCCAATTCTAACAAGGAAAAAACGAAAACCCCTTCGGGCCCCCCTCTGTGAAGCGCGCGATCATAACGCAACGCCGCAGAATTGCGAATCCAGTCTCTGTGCCCTGCCCGCTGGCATGGCGGTCGGCCGATCAGGTGATCGTCAGCCGCATGCCGTCATAGGCCGGCTCGACATTTGCCGGCAATTCGCGCCGCAAACGCTCGAAATCGAGATCGGTATGGAGATTGGTCAGGACCGCGCGGCGCGGCTTCATCTTGCGGATCAGCCCCAGCGCCTCCTCCACCGTGAGGTGGGTGGGATGGGACGTGTAACGCAGGGCATCGATAATCCAGAGATCGAGCCCGGCGAGATAATCGAGGCTTTCGGGCGGAACGGCTCGCAAATCCGGCGTATAGGCTGTGTCGCCGAAGCGGAAACCCAGAGCATCTATATCGCCATGGTCGAGGCGAAACGGCAGGGCCTCAATCGCGCCTGCCGGTCCCGCAATGCTGCAGGCCTGGCCGTGGACAAGACGGCGCTCATCGAGGAGAGGCGGATATTGGCTGCCAGGAGGCGTTTCGAAAATATAGCGAAACCGTTCGCGCACGGCGACCGAGGTTTCCTCGTCCATGAAAATCTCGATGCGGCGTTTCATTTTGATGACGAGCGGTCGCACATCGTCGATCCCATGCACATGATCGGCATGGGAATGCGTCATCAGGATTCCATCGAGCTGCCGCACATTCGCATCGAGCAATTGCTCGCGCAGATCGGGCGAGGTGTCGACGAGAGCAATGGTGCTTTTGTCCTCAGCCATGCGCTCGAGAAGGATCGAACAGCGTCGCCGACGGTTTTTAGGATTTGTCGCATCGCATGCGCCCCAATCATTCCCGACGCGCGGAACACCACCCGACGAACCGCAACCGAGAATGGTAACGGTGAGGCTCATGGTGCAGACACTTGATCGAGAGCGGGCATTTTATTGAAGAGGCGCAAAACATTTGCGGTTGTCGCTTCTGCCAGTTCAGAGATGCTGATGCCTTTCACCTCCGCAAGCACCGCGGCGGTTGCTGCGACATAAGCAGGCTCATTGCGCTT
>CANHAW010000339.1 GCA_947458675.1 Beijerinckiaceae bacterium | reverse complement strand
GCATGCTTTTTGCGCATTCCGGCCGTCCCCCAATATTCTTTTGTCCTTACAATAGACCCATTGCAACGGAAGCCAAGCCGGGATGGGCCATCCCTCCTCGTCATTAAAGCAAAAAAACGCCTTCCATCGGCCCCATAATGGGGCGGCAGAGAAAAAGGGCAATCAGAGGGATTGAGATCGGCGGGCAGGCCGCCAGGGACCAAGCCGACCTATCGCACCCTGGTCTGCTCGCCCACTTCGCGGACATCCGTCACATCAAGCTTGCGCACCAGATAATCGAAGCGCCCGCTGATCATCGAAAATTTCGGCCGCCTGATGATCAGTTCCACTTCTTTCCCATCCGCCTTGCTGAAGGCGGCCAGAACCTCCTCTTGGTTCTTGACCTTCTGACCATCGACAGCAACCAGCTGGTCACCCTCGCCGATCAAGGATTGCTCGGCAATCGAGGCATCGTCGACGAAGTGAACCCACATGACGCTCGGATCGTAATCGGCATTGGTCGAGCGCGAAACGACCATGCCGGAAACATGAATGCCTTTGCGGCGAATGGAATCGAGTTCTGCCGGCACCGGCAATTCGACATTTTCTTTCTTGCCGTTGCGCATAATGGCGACGACCAATTTCTGCTCGCCGCGCGCATGGCTGATCACGCGCGAAGCAAAACGCGCGTTTTCATCGCCATTAACGGCCAGAATCCGATCGCCCGATTTCAATTTATCGGCCCATCCATCCTTGGCTTCGGCGATAATCAATTCGCGCTCCCGACCGGATGTTGCAAAAATGACCGGCAAACGCGGCGGCGCCGGATCGCGTCCGGCTTTCAGCAAATCGACAATCCGGCAGACCAGCGGCGCGGGGACGGCGAAATTCAAACCTTCGGACACATTTTTCGACAAAGTCGATGAATTGACCCCGACAATACGCCCGCTTTCGACATCGATCAGCGGCCCGCCAGAATTGCCGGGATTGAGTGCTGCATCCGTCTGCAATTTTTCTTCGCCATCGAGCGATTTGGTTCCGCTCACAATCCCGCGCGTCGCCGTGAAATCAAGCCGCCAGGGATGGCCGAAAGCAATCACGGGCGCGCCCGCCTGGCTCTCGCCATCGCATTTCAATTTTGCTTCCAGAGCCCGCTCGGGAATACGCTTGGGGTCGATGCGAATAATTGCCAGATCGAGATGATTGTCGACATGAACCTTCTCGGCGGCCGAAAAGGGCTGATCCTTGAAGGAGACACGAATGGTCGATGGCGATTTCTTGACGACATGGGCATTGGTGAGAAGCCAGCCGCGCTCCTTGTCGATCAAAAACCCCGAACCGATCCCAGTGCCTTTTTTATCGGAGCCGAATGGGTAATCGACCGCCGTGATGATTTTGACCGTATATCGGCTTGCCTGCTCGATCACATCGACAGCCTGCGCCTGGACGCCCAGCGGCCAAGCGAGCGCAACCATTGCCGCAACATGGAAAATCGGTCGAATCATGGGGCTCTCCTCTTGACCGATTAAAGAGGCTTAAGCTCCACTGCGCCATGAAAAAATGCCCCAATTGGAGGGCGCGCTCGTGACTTCGTGTCAATTGCGATGAAATAACAAGGCGGCAAAACCCAGAAGAGTTTTGCCGCCTTTCTCCTGCGAAAATTATTCCACTTTCAGCTTGGCATCCTGCACCACGCGTTTCCAACGCTCGACGTCAGCCTTGAGGAAAGTCGCAAATTCACCGGGCTTTCCGCCGACCGGCTCGGCCGCGAGTTTCTTGACGCGGTCAATCACAGCCGGTTCACGCAAAACGGCATCGCAATCGGCTGCAATGCGATCGACAATGTCCTGCGGCGTCTTGACGGGCGCCAAGAAGCCAACCCAGGTTGTTGCCTCAAAATTCGGGATGAAGTCAGCAATGGCCGGAATATCGGGCAAATAGGGCGTCCGCTTGGCGCCTGCAACGCCCAGAGCCGTGATCTTGCCCTCCTGAATATGGGGCATGACATTGGTGAGATTATCGAACATCAGATCGACATGGCCTGCGAGCAGATCTGTCAGTGCGGGCGCAGAGCCGCGATAGGGCACATGGGTCATATCGGTGCCGGTCTGCAGCTTGAATAATTCGCCGGCCAGATGGATCGAACTGCCAAAACCGGAACTCGCAAAATTTGTTGCGCCCTTGCGTTGCTTCAGCAGCTCAACCAGCTGCGGAACGCTTTTGGCGGGAAAGCCCGGACGGATCACCAGCACATTGGGAAATGTCGCAAGCAGCGAGACCGCGCTGAAATCCCGCAGCGTGTCGAAGTTCAGATCCGATTTGACGCTGGGCAAAGCCGAATTGACCGAGCCGGTCCCCACAAAAAGTGTCATGCCGTCAGGATTTGCGCGCGCGACTTGCGTTGCGCCCACTGCGCCTGTTGCACCCGACACATTTTCAATGATGACGGGCTGCCCCCACATTTGGGTAAGCCGATCGCAGACAATGCGTGCCAGAACATCGGTTGCGCCCCCTGGCGCAAAAGGAACGATGACCTTGACAAGGCCCTTGGGCTGCCATGCAGCCGATGCCGATCCGGGCATGATCGCACTGGCAGCAAAGGCCGTTGCCAGACCGGTAAAGTGACGGCGGTCGATCTTGATCATCTTTCCCCTCTTGGTGTTATTTGAATCCGAAGTAACGCTCGGCGTTGGTGCAAAGAACCTTGTTCAGAATCTCGTCGGAATAGCCTTCCGATTTCCAGTCAGCGATGACTTTTTCGTAGCGCAGAACCGGGAAGTCACAGCCAAACATCACCCGATCCTGCAATTCGCGCGAAATGGATTTTTTCAGCGCGTCGGTGAAACGGCGCGGCCCCCAGCCATGCAATTCGTAAGAAACATTCGGCTTGTGCAGCAGCACGGCCAGCATTTCGTCCTGCCATGGCCATGCCGGACGCGCCGCGAGAATTTTGAGATCGGCATAACGGGCCGCAACCGCATCGATGTAACGGGGATGCCCATCTTCCAGCAAAATGCCTTTGCCGCCGGGCAGGCCCTGCCCGATCCCGGTCAGG
>CANHAW010000338.1 GCA_947458675.1 Beijerinckiaceae bacterium | reverse complement strand
ATGGAAATTGCCGCCGAATTGCAGCCCAAGCTTGCCCAGATTCCCGGCGTGCGTATGTCCGTGAATAATCCCGGTTCGTTTGGCCAGAGCCCGCGTGCGAGGCCCGTGGAATTCGTCATCCAGACAGCCGAGGGTTATGACAAGCTCGAAGAATTCGTCACTGCCGTGATGGAAGAAGCGCGCAAAAGTCCGGCCTTCATCAATCTCGATAGCGATCTCGATCTCAACAAGCCGCAATTGCAGATCGACATGGACAGAACGCGCATTGCAGATCGCGATGTGAGTGTTCTGGTGGTCGGCCGCACATTGGAAACGCTGCTTGGCGGGCGCAAGGTCACCAAATTCATCCAGAACGGCGAGCAATATGATGTCGTCGTGCAGGTTCAGTCCGATGATCGGCGCACGCCCGGCGATCTTGAGGATATTTACGTGCGTGGCCGCAACGGTTCGATGGTTCAGCTGACGAGTATCGTGTCCTCGCGCGAATCCGTCGCGCCCAAGGAGCTGAACCGTTTCAACCAGTTCCGTTCGGCCACGATCACGGCAAATCTTGCTCCGGGCTATGCTCTGGGTGAGGCGCTCACCATTATGGAGCGGGCTGCGACAAAAGTTCTGCCTGCCAGTGCGCGATATGATTATTCGGGCATTTCGCGCGAATTCCGTGAATCGGGCTCAAGCCTCTATTTCATCTTCCTGCTGGCGCTTTGCTTTATTTTCCTGGTTCTGGCAGCGCAGTTCGAAAGCTTTGTCGATCCGTTGATCATCATGTGCACGGTTCCGCTGTCGCTGACGGGTGCCTTGCTTGCGCTCAATCTCACCGGGACGTCGCTGAATATTTACAGTCAGATCGGTCTGGTGACGCTGATCGGGCTGATCACCAAACATGGCATTCTGATCGTGCAATTTGCCAATGCGCTTCAGGATGAGGGCAAGAGCAAGGCGAGCGCCATTGTTGAGGCAGCCTCGCTGCGGCTTCGTCCGATCCTGATGACGACGGGCGCCATGGTTTGCGGCGCGATCCCACTGGCGCTGGCCAGCGGGGCAGGCGCCATGGGCCTGCGTTCGGTGGGTTGGGTGATTGTGGGCGGCATGTCCTTCGGCACTTTGCTGACCCTGTTTGTCGTGCCAACAGCCTATCTTCTGTTGGCGCGCGACAGGTCGCGGGCGGCCCATGCGGATCAAATCTCTGCCGTGCATCAGCCGGCGGAATAATATGCCGATGAATGAAGCCGCGTCCCGTGAGGGACGCGGCTTTGTATTTTATCGCGCGTGATAGATGCGACGCAGCCGCTCGATCACATGGGGCGGCGTGGAATAGAGGCGGTTGATTTCTGCCTGCAGTTGTTCGCCCGAACGCGGCGAGTCGATCAGCAATCCCTGCTTTTCAGCCTCGGCGCGGAATTCCGGATCTTTGATCATTTCCATAAAGGCCTTGCGCACGGCGGCGACACGGTCGGCAGGAACATCCTGTGGCAGAACGAAGGGACGGCCCAATGTCAGCGGCCCATAGGCGGCGCGGAAGAGGATCTTGTCTTCTTCATTCTTGAGAAGATCGTCTGCGAAGGGCGTATCTTTCAGATCGGGTTCTTTCTCGGGGCCATATTGCAGCAGCACGCGGACCTTATTGTCGGTGAGCCATTGCTTCTTCACCGACGTCAGCGAGGACCACATGGTCAGGCCATAAGTGTCGATCTCGCCGCGTTCGATAGCGAGATAGGCTTCGTTCTGGCCGGGATATCCGGGAATGACTTTGATCTTCGTTCCCAAAACTTCATTCATCAGGCGCGAATAGAAAGCCGGGCCGGAATTGACGCCCGAGGCACCGGCCGTCATCTCGCGGATTTTCACGTCTTCCAATGTCTTGAAGGGCGATGTGTGCCAGACAAAGAGAAGGCCGACTTCAATCGAGGGCGTGCCGAGCCAGTTCATTTTGGTTGGATCGTAATCGGCCTCTTTCGTGCCGAAGAGCGGCTCCAGCGGCGCATTATTCTGCAGGCCGCCCATCACCGTGCCGTCGCGCGGTGCGCTCGTGTAAAGGAATTTATTGGCGACGATGCCGCCTGCGCCGGGCATGTTGCGCGGCACGACGCTGGGCTGGCCAGGAATATGTTTGGCAATATGGCGGGCAATCGAGCGCGAAAGCGCATCATAGCCGCCGCCGGCTGAAGAGGAGATCACCATCGACAGGGATTTGCCGCGATAAAAATCGGCAACCGGATCGGCTGCCGCCGTGCCGCAGAAGCCACCGAGCGCGGTCGCGCAAAGGATGGCGCGGATGGAACTCTTCATTTTGTCTCCTCCAGACACGTTTTGGCGGCGCCCGTTCGGCGCCCTCTGTATTGGCGCGCATGCTGCCAATATCGGCTCCGCTAATCAAGCTACGTGCCGCCCTTTGTCTGGTGGCATTTTCACATTTTTGTTGGGCAGGCGCGTTTTCTCTCCTGTGAGGGCGCCCGAGAGTTTTTCTCCCATAGGCCAGCGGGTCCGGCTCTGCTATCCTGTCGGCAAAAGTACGGGCCACGGTCCGGCAGCAAGGGGGGTGGCATGCGCTTGTCTTCCATGGCTCTTGTTCTAGGTCTTGTCAGCGCCAATGCGGCACAGGCCAATCCGGTTGAGGATTTTTATCGCGGCAAGTCGATCACCATCGTTATTGGATTTTCGGCTGGCGGCGATTATGACCTGCGTGCCCGTTTGGTTGCGCGCCATATGGATCGTTTGATTCCCGGCGCGCCGACCATGATTGCCCGCAATATGCCGGGCGCCGGCGGCGTTGCTGCAACAAATTGGCTAGCCAGAGTGGCGCCACGCGATGGCACATCCTTGCTCATGGCGTCGCAGAACACTCCGCTCATTCAGGCGCTCGGTACGCCGGGAGTCGAATTTGATGCCCGTCAATTCAACTGGATTGGAAATACGACCAATTCACCGAATGTGATCAGTGTCTGGGCGGGGCGCGGTGTGTCTTCTATCGAGGATGCCCGCCAGCGTGAAGTGACTGTGGGCGCAACCGGCGTCGGCTCCGGCAGTTATTACT
>CANHAW010000337.1 GCA_947458675.1 Beijerinckiaceae bacterium | reverse complement strand
TTCATGCCGCGTCCGCCGCCGCCCGCTGCAGCCTTCACGAGAACCGGAAAACCGATTTCGCGGGCAACGCGCATGGCTTGTTTATCGTCGGTAATGCCGCCTTCCGATCCCGGAACGCAGGGAATGCCCAGAGCCAGAGCGGTGCGCTTGGCTTCGATCTTGTCGCCCATAATGCGGATATGTTCCGCCTTGGGGCCGATGAAGCCAATATTATGCTCGGCGAGAATTTCGGCAAAGCGCGCATTTTCAGACAAAAAGCCATAGCCCGGATGAATGGCGTCAGCGCCGGTGATCTCGCAGGCGGCCAGCAGCGATGGAATGTTGAGATAGCTTTCGCGCGCCGGTGGCGGGCCAATGCACACGCTTTCATCGGCGAGCTTCACATGCATGGCGTCGGCGTCGGCGGTTGAGTGAACCGCAACTGTGGCAATGCCGAGTTCCTTGGCTGCGCGCAGGATGCGCAGCGCAATTTCACCTCGGTTGGCAATCAGAATCTTGTCGAACATCCGGGTTCTTTCTCGCGTGGAGATTATTCGATGACGAGCAGAGGCTCGCCATATTCGACCGGCTGGCCGTCTTCGACGAAAATGGCGGTGATCGTGCCCGCGCGCGGCGCGACGATTTCATTAAATGTCTTCATCGCTTCGACGAGAAGAATTTTGTCGCCCTCTTTCACCTTCGAGCCGATTTCAACGAAAGCTTTCGCATCGGGGGAGGGGCGGCGATAGGCCGTGCCGACCATGGGCGATTTCAGCGCGCCGGGATGTTCGGCTGAAGCAGGTGCTGCAACAGCGACCGGCGCCGCCATGACAGCGGCAGGCGCTGCAGCAACGGGGGCTGCGACGGAAATGGCCTGCGTCGTGGCAACAGCCTGCAGATGCTTGGCGACGCGAATGCGCATGCCTTCGCGCTCGACTTCGACTTCGCTCAATTCAAGGCGCGTGACGATCTCTGCCAGCATTTCGATGAAGACAGGATCGAAGCCCGACATTGTGGAGGCTTTTTTCGCAGGCGCCTTGCGGGCCGCCGCAGCTTTGGCCTTGGGGGCGGGACGGCGTGCGGGCGCAGCTGCCTTTTTGGTCTTTTTCACTTGCTTCATGGAGGGTCAGCTCTTGGTCGTTTGTGACTGGGCGATCAGCGCTTCGAGAGCGAGATCGTAGGAGAGTGCGCCGAAGCCGAGGATCACCCCGGCTGCGACAGCAGAAATCATCGAATGGTGACGAAAGTCTTCGCGCGCATGCACGTTCGACAGATGCACTTCGATCACTTTGGCCGAGGATGCGCGGATCGCATCATGCAGCGCGATCGATGTATGCGTATAGGCGCCCGCATTGAGAATGACGGGAATGCCGGCTGCGCCTGCTTCCTGAATCCAGGTGACGAGATCGCCTTCCTGATTGGACTGGCGAAAGGTCAGGCTCAGGCCATGGGCCTGGCAGCGGGTTTTGAGGCGCGCCTCAATATCGGCAAGCGTCTGCGTGCCGTAGGTGGCCGGCTCACGGACCCCGAGCAGGTTCAGATTGGGACCGTTAAGGACGTAGACGGCTTTCATCGCACAACCGGTTGGGACGCCGCGGGCGGGAGGTTTGGCAGGCTCGACCCGAGCCGTGCTCCTTTGGGATCAGTCTCATACCCCGGTTGCCAGCGCGAGGGAAGCCTTGGCGGCCGCGGCGTCCCCAATGAGGCCCCCATGCGGCGCGGGCCGGGGCAGGCGGGGACTATCCGCAATTGGTCTTCCCGCATTTGCGGACATTGTCGAGCCGGGCCTTGAGCTGGGCATAGCCCACGGCGCCGACGACGACCTCATCGCCCAAAACATAGGTCGGCGTGCCTGAGAGGCTGAGGGCATCGGCCAGCCGGGCGCTTTCCTGCAGGGTGGCGCTGACCTCCGGGCCTTCCATATCCTTGGCGAGCTGGTTCATGTCGGCCCCCGCATCGCGGGCGGCGGCCAGCGCCTGTGCCTTGCCAATGCCGCCGCGCGTCGCCAGCAGCTTGCTGTGGAAAGCGAAGAATTTTTCACCCTTGAGCTGCTTGCGCAGCGCAATGGCGACCTGCGCCGCCTCGACCGATCCCTGGCCCAGAACCGGAAAATCCTTCAGCACGAGTTTCAGGTCCGGCTGTTCTTTGACGAGGCGGATGAGATCGGGCAGGGCCTGTTTGCAATAGCCGCAATTGTAATCGAAAAACTCGACCAGGGTGACTTTGCCATCCGGATTGCCGGCAATGGCGTGATTGTTTGAGCCATAGAGAAGGGCGCGATTTTCGCTGATGGCGCGCTGGCGTGCATTGGCTTCCTCACGCGCCTGACGGCGTTCCAGTTCCGCATAGGCGTCGCGCAGGATTTCCGGATTCTGGAGCAGATAATCGCGCACGATCGACTCGATGGCGCCCTTTTGGGTCGGCGAGAATTCATTTGCAAAAGCGCCGGGCGCGGCAAGGGCGCAAGCCAGGGTCAAAATGGCGGCGAGGCGCCGGGCGATATTTTTCATCTCTGTCTCCTCCTGCCGTCAGGCAGGTTCAATCGTCATCTAGGGGGCACGCAGCAGAAGGCGAGCATCAATCGAAACGCGGCGGACGATAATTCAAAATATCGTCGGCTTTCAGCCAGCCGGGCGAGCCGCGCGCAAATTGTTTCTGGGCGCGATCGGCCTGTGTGCGGGCAGCAACGAAATTGCCTTGCAGAAAGAGCGATTGCGCGGAGGCAAGCTGAGCATTGGGCGTATCGCCACGCCGCTCATAGGCCATGGCGAGATATTGCCAGGCTTCCGCATAATCATCTTCGCGCTGCACGGCTTGCGTCAGAATGGTGATGGCTTCTTTGGCATCATTGGGATTGCCCGTGCCGATCAAGGCATGGCCGAGCATGACGCGGATCGGCAGCGCGCCCGTTTGTGCCGCAGCGCGACGCAGGAAGGGCAAGGATTGCGCGGTGCGCCCAGCCTCCATCAGCACCTGGCCTTTCAGCTCCTGAAAATAGGCATTTGTGGGCTGCGCCGCGATCAATCCATCCATCTGCTGCAGCGCTTCTTCGACGCGCCCCTGTT
>CANHAW010000336.1 GCA_947458675.1 Beijerinckiaceae bacterium | reverse complement strand
TGGCAGGCACGTTCGAGGGGCGCAAGCTCTCGGAGCTCGCGCGCCCGCAATGCGACGCGCTTTATGCCGATTGCCTGCGCGACGATCCCGATGGTGCGCGGCTGTTAGAGGCTTATCTCGACCGCCGCTTTCCCGGATGGGGTGAGACAGTTCAGCGTGACGCTCACGCGGGGTCGAGTCACATCGGGGCGCGTCGCTCCGGTGCGATGACCGAGGATGAAGCTTATGAAGTCCTGGGGCTTCAAAAGGGAGCTGCGCGCGACGAAATTGCGCGGGCGCATCGCGCGCTCATGAAGAAATTGCATCCCGATCACGGGGGGACGACGTCCCTCGCTGCTCGGGTGAATGAAGCCAAAGATGTCCTGATGCGACGTCATCAGTAAAACTCCGATACGCTAATCAATGTGCGACAAAACAAATTGGTTTCGTGTCGCCGTTTCATCGGCAATCAATTCTTGGTGGCAAAGCAGCTCATTCCTGAGCGCTTCAGCGATTTGCAGGCTGTTTCAGCCTGTGTTTCGTTCAGCCCTGCAAAGCGGGCGCGATAGAGCGTTTCGCCTCCCTTGCTCACTTTCTCAGTGAAGGGCACAGCTGCATTCAATGCGCCGCGGCTTTGTGCTTTGGCGCGGGAGAGAAGTTCATTGGCTTTCGACGCGCTGTCGGTGGCGCCGATCTGGATCATCACGCCTTTGGCAGCGGCAGAGGGACGGGCAGTTTCGCGCGCTTCGCTGCGCACGGGTGCTACATCGGCAACCGCTTGCGCGGTTTTGGGTTCGACGCGCAGTCCGACTTTTTCGACGCGGGGATCGGCAGGAGCGGGGCCAGAGACCCAGCGCATGTTCGATCCAGCCTGAGCCGCAGGCACAACGGCAGCCGCGACAATCGGGGCGCGGTTTGAACCATCAAGCGAGACGCCGCGATAGGGCGTTGTATTTTGTTGCGGGGCGGGGGCTTGAGCCTGACGCGCTTTGCTGAGATCGACGGGGCCGACGGCTGCAACCTGCACGGGGCGCTGCGGCTCGACATTGCGCACCGGCTCGGGACGGGCGACTTCCACTCTTGTGGTGGGTTCGGGCACAGCTGCGACGGCGGGCGCCTTTTCCTTCGCCACGGCGGCGGCGGTCATGACAGGCTCTTGCCGGGCTTGTGCGAAAACGGAGGGCGCAGTTTTCGTGCGCGACGCATATTGGATCTTGTCTTCGATGAGATTGGCCATGATCCGGTCGCGCGATGCCGCTGTGCGACCGCCGATCACGACGGCGACAATATGCTGTCCGTCGCGATGAACCGAACTCAGAAGATTGAAGCCCGAAGCATTGGTAAAGCCGGTCTTGATCCCGTCTATGCCTTCGATCTGCCCCAGCAGCCTGTTGTGATTGCGCAGCGAGCGTCCGGCATAGGCAAAATTATGCGTCGAGAAATAGCGGTAATATTTCGGATAGCGCTCCTGCACGGCGCGACCGAGAATGACGAGATCATGCGCGGTGGTGATCTGGCGCGGATTGGGCAAGCCTGAGGCATTCGCATAATTTGTGCGCGTCATGCCGATGGAATGGGCCTTGGCCGTCATCATTTCAGCAAAGCGCGCTTCGCTGCCGCCGATATGTTCGGCGACGGCGGTGGCGACATCATTGGCTGATTTCGTCACCAGTGCCTTGATGGCATCTTCGGCGCGAATGGTCTGGCCGGGATTAAGGCCGAGTTTCGAGGGTGGCATGGCGGCGGCGCGCGACGACATGACGATCGGCGTGTCGAGCGTCATTTTCCCGCGCTCGAGCTGCTCGAACATCATATAGAGCGTCATCACTTTGGTGACGGAAGCGGGATGGCGCAATTCATGCGCATCCTTGGCATGGAGCACCTTGCCGCTATTGGCATCGACGACGAGGGCGGCGTAGGGCGGTGTATAGCCCTGGGCGACCTTGGCCTTGTTGCCTTTCTTCTTCTTTTTCTTGGTCTGGGCGGCATCGGCAGCGGTTGCCGTAAGGGAAAGGCTGAGCGCAAGCCCGACACCGGCAAGAATGGCCCAAACCCGGCTCGGCCGGCCCGCAACGCTCGTCATCATTACTCACCTTCGACAGGCTGGGCGGACCCTTACGAGGCCGTTGCCCGAACAACACACCTGGCAAGAGATAAGCGAACGCGGTTACGCAGCCGTTAATGGCCTCAAGATTCGGAGCGATTGCCGCTGGGGGTGGTTGGCCGGAAGATTTTTTGTGCGGCGCAACAAAATTGTTGACATGATTGTGCAGTGCACCTAAAGTCATTGTGACAGCGAGCCGGATTTGGCTGGCGCCGCTGGTGCTCCGCCCTTGGGGCGGTTCGTTCAGAAGGCAAAGATCATGTTCAAGAACCTGGAAGACCTGCAGAAATTTTCCAAGGACCAGCTCGACTCGGCCACCGCTTCGGCGTCCGCCGTGACCAAGAGCGTTCAGCAAATCACCGCTGAGGCCACCGATTACTCGAAAAAGTCGCTCGAGCAGTCGTCGGCTTTCGTCGAAAAGCTCCTCGGCGCCAAGTCGCTCGACACGGCCGTGCAGATCCAGACGGATTTCGCCAAGGCGAGCTATGAGAGCTTCGTTGCCCATGCGACCAAGTTCGGCGAGCTCTATACGAACCTTGCCAAGGAAGCCTTCAAGCCGGTCGAAGTGGCCGTTGCCAAGGCTCAGGCTGTCGCAAAGTAAGCTTTCGGCAGATTTATTGAAAAGCCCGGCCTCAGGCCGGGCTTTTTGTTTTTGGGCACTTTCCAGCCTTCCACAGGCCATTGGCCCCTTGTTCCACCTTGATCAACATCTTGCCGCACTTGCACTGGCATGTGGCTTGCGACGCGTTAAACTCAATCGGGCGCGGGCGGTTTGCGACTCGGTCTGGAGATGCCGATCAGGGACAAATTGCTTAGGGCCGGGGCAGTGTTTGCCCCTTATCTTCTGCATTCGGCGGACTACATGAAGAGTCCGGGGACAGAGACAATGCATGTGACGTTCGGCTATTTTTCGCTCGGTGGAGCGGAATGGAGCAAAGAAGGCGAGGCCGGGACGATGTCCGGG
>CANHAW010000335.1 GCA_947458675.1 Beijerinckiaceae bacterium | reverse complement strand
GGAAACGTGCCAAACGACCCGAAACCCCACTGGCTGCGCCATGTATCTTTCGGCCAATGTTTCGGCCGCTGCGGGCGATCCTCATGCCAGGGACGCGGTTCGAAATAACCGAGCTTCTCATCCTGGAGCAGATCCATTTCCGCATACATTTCAATACGGTGATCTTCCGGAGTGCGATGATAGGCGGCCACATTATGGCCGACGACATGCCGGATCGGTCCCCAGACAAGCTGGATTTTATGGCGCGTCAGCTCGTCGCAAGCCTGGTGCAGTGCGGGAACATCTTTCACCTCAAACGCAAAATGATGCAGCCGCTCTTCCGGGTAACGGGCAAAATTCATTGTGTGATGATCGACACCACAGCGCAGAAACGAGAAGTGATCGCCGATCCAGTCTGATTCGCGAAAACCCAGAATGTCACAATAGAAACGTGTGAGTTTCTGCACATCGTTGACGCGCCAGGCAACGTGACCGAGTTTCAGCGGCATGATCCCTTGGCGGATTCCATCGTCCGGCGCGAAATCATATTCCGCATAGACTTCCATCTGCGTGCCTTTGGGATCTTTGAACGCGATCGCCTCGCGCACACCCGGCGTAATATCCGTGCGGCGCTCATTGGCGATGCCTTCGCGGGTCAGCATGGCGGCAAGTTCGCCCAGATCCGTGCCGGGCGCGACCTGCAAAGCAAGGCCGGTGTGCCAAGGCTTGTCACCCTCTTCCAGCACGATGCATTCATGGCCGACTTTTGTCGCAAGAACGCAACGCTTGGCTGTGCGCTCAACAAGGCTGAGACCTAAAACCTGCGTGTAATATTCAACCTGCTGGTTCATTTCCGGCGTTGAAAAAACAGCGTGCCCCAGGCGGCGTGTCTCGATCATCACTTTCTTCCTTGTTGATTTAATTCACCAAATGCCGGAGCTGATGGATGACATCGCTGGGTGCGCGATCGATATCGGCCATGATCTTTTCAATTTCCGGACCGCTCAACGGCGTCACTTCAATGCCGATTTTCTCCGCATCGGCGATGAAGGCCTTGTCCTTCATGGTTGCATCGAAGGCAGCCTGCAGCGCCTTGAGACGCGCAGCCGGCACATCGGGCGGCACCAGAATGGGATAAGTCGTCTTGAACTTGGTCGCATAGACGCGCAGCATCTGCCGCGCATTCTCGTCTTTGGCGAGTTCTATGGCTGTCGGAACATCCTTCAGGTTGTGCAAACGCTCCGTCCCGAATTGCACGAGAACGCGGGCCTTATTGGCCTGCATCCAATCGGGCTTGCCCAAAAGCGACGAGAAATTCACCGTCGCCCCATGCACCTCGCCGCTTTCGGCCGCGAAGAAAATATCATTCACGCCCTTATAGCCGGTGATGACTTTCATCTGCGATCCGAGCAGAGCATTGGCGAGCGTCGGCAGGATGAAATTATCGCCGCCCGGCGCGGTCGATCCAAAATTGCTGGGCATGGCGCGCAGATCGTCAAAGCTGCGATAGGGCGTCTCATGCCAGACCCAGAGCACTTGCGGCTGCTGCGCGGGCGTGCCGATGAAACGCATACGGCTGAGATCGAAATGAACATTCGTGCCGTCGCGCGACAGGCTGCGCAGACGCGGCTCAAGAACAATGCCGTTCAGCGGCATGCCCATGGCCGTGCCATCGCGCGCAGCCCGATTGTAGAGATGGTTCATCATGACAAGCGAGGCTGCGCCCGGCATATTCTCGACAACCATGGAGGGTTCGCCGGGAATATGGCGACCCATATGGGCGGCAATGGCCCGACCAACAAAATCATAGGCCGCGCCGGACGCGCCGCCGACCAGGATTTTCACGGTCTTGCCCTTGTAGAAAGCAGCCTCACCGGCCGCTTGCGCATGGGTGGCGCTTATCAATCCAAGGCCCAGAAACAGGGCGCCAGCGATTCCCCTCATCATCCCCCCCGAACCAGAACCGATCTTTGCGACGGTCTTTGTTGGATAGTCTAGCAGGCCTTTCAGGCCGCGCCATAGCCCGAAACGCATCTCAAAATCTTGTCCGCAAGACTTGCATCGCGCCCGCGCCAGGCAACGATCTGGTCCGGCCGGATCAAGGCGAAAGGCGCCTCATAAAGATCGCGCAGATCGGGCCGGTCGAGACGGACGATCTCAAGCTGGATGCCCAAAGACTCCGCCGCCCGCGCAAAAGGCAACGGGTCGAAAGCCGGATCGAGATTCAGCAAGGTCCATTCGAAACCGAACAGATCATAAAGCGAGCGCCCATCTTCAAGCCAGGCATGGGGCGGACGCCCGCCCGGACAGGCTGTCGGCACATATTCATTGGGCAGATCGGGCGGCGGCGACGTGCCATCGCCATAAATCAGAGGAGAGGCGTCATAACGCCCGCCAAAAGTCACGCCGGGTATGTTGAATTCGCGCCGCGCATGGGCGTTGAAATAGACACCTGCCTCGGCGCGCGCATCGGCGCCTGCCTCATCGGCCTGTTCGATCTCGGCAGGCGCGGCGTAATTGCCCAGAGAATCTGCGAAAGAGCGCGCATAATTCGTATTGCGGCGAGCCAACGGCTGGCGCTCCGCCTGATAGGTCGCCAGCAGATGCGAACCGCCTTTGCCCTTCAGAACGGCAGCAAGTTTCCAGCCGAGATTGACAGCATCTTCAATGGCAGTGTTGTAACCGAGGCCGCCGGCTGGCGTGAACAAATGGGCCGCATCGCCGCCGATAAAGACGCGCCCTTTCTGAAATCCATCCGAGACCAGTGCATGTCCCGCCGTCCAGGCGCCGCGCGCGAGAATCTCGGTTTCCATTTCGACACCGGCCGCGCGCCAAAACATGCCCCTGGCCATATCGTCAGTGATGGAATCCTCATCTTCACCGGGGCGCAATTGCGTATGGAAAGCAAATTCGCCCTTGCCATCGACCGCGGCCATAAACGTCCGGCGATCCTGATTGAAGGTCACATACATCCAGGCGGCGGGATGGGGCACGAGTCGATAAAAATCAGGCGCGCGCAAATAGACCGCACACATGCGGCCGCCCATAAAGTCGCGACGCACGCCGGTCTCGCCCGTATAGCCAAAGCCTAGCGCCTCACGGACTT
>CANHAW010000334.1 GCA_947458675.1 Beijerinckiaceae bacterium | reverse complement strand
GCAGAACGCCGTCTTGTAAACCGGTTGAACGGAAAAGTTCTCCGCGTAGCAGCCGTTCGCAAGGATCTGGTTCCAGCTGTCTCTTCACGTCCAGAGAAGTTCAATATCGGGGTCAACTTTGTCATAGATACAACACTAACAATGACGCCCTACATCAATCGGGTAAAAACATCTGTTGAAAAAATTCAGTACGAGCTCGCCCGCGCCAATCTCGGAGACCGTATGCGGTTCGGGCTGGTCGGATTTCGACAAAGCCTGACCATTTCGCCAAAAACGGAATATCACACACGTGTCTTCCTTCCGCTCGACGAAAAGGCAACAGCTGCCACTTTCCTCGAATCCATCCGCACGATGAACGTCACAAAATTGCCGACACCTGGCTGGCGTGAGGATTCGCTTGGCGGCGTTTATGAAGGCGTCCGCAATGCAGATTGGAGCAAGTTTGGCGCACGCTACATCATTCTTGTGTCGGATGCCGGGCCGCGGATGCCCATCGAAAAGAACACGCTCACCAATATGAAGCCGCGCGAACTGAATGGATATGCCGCCGAACAGCGCGTTGCCATTTACGCCATGCATTTGCGAACCCCGGAAGGCGCAAGCGATCAGCCGATCGCTGAGGCAGCCTATAAGGAGCTCACAAGCTGGAGCAATATCGCGCCACTTTACTTCGGCATTGAGAATGGAGCTGAGGCACAATTTGGCTCGAGCGTGGACAAACTTGTCTCGCTCCTTGTGAAACAGATCCAAGAGATCGACGGCAATTCAACCAGCGCCTCATCTGCGCCAAGCAATGACGCCCTTGAACAGGCCGTGCGCCAGGTCGGACTGGCCATGCAATTGGCCTATCTTGGCGAGAGGCAGGCGAATGCAGCCCCTGATGTCTTTGAGGCCTGGGTTGTCGACCGCGATATAACGGAGCCCCGTAAATCAGCGCTCGATATTCGTGTCTTCCTGACCAAGACCCAGCTCGCCAACCTCCGCGACGTCACACAGGCCATTATCGAAAAGGGTGAGAACAGCATTCAGAGCATCGATCCCACCAGCTTCTTCCAGCAATTGAGGAGCGCCGTGGCGACAATGTCGCGCGATCCATCACGGATCATGAATGCAGAATTCAATGATCTTGGCGATGCAATGGGCGAATTCTTGCAGGATCTTCCCTATCAAAGCGAAGTCATGCGCATCACAGAACAACGCTGGTTGCAAATGTCGGGAGCCGAACAGCGCGAATTGATCGACCGAATGAAATCGAAACTCGCCCTTTATGAGCAGGTTCACAATACACCGTCCAAATGGGTGGCACTTGCTCCGGGACTTCCCGATGGCGAGCGCGTGTCGGCCATTCCACTCAGCTTCATGCCATAAGAAATTCGACCGATCGTGCGGGACTTCAAACTCATAGCCCAAGGCCTTCGAAAAGTGCTGCGCGACGGCGAGCGTAGTTTCGAACTGGCCGTGCCTTATTTTTCAGTCGGGCCTGGCGAAAGGGTTGCAATTGTTGGCGCCTCTGGCTCCGGCAAGACGACGGCACTCGACATGATCGCCCTCGCAAGCCCACCCGATACGGTCGACAGATTTGAAGTCAGTATCGGCGGACAGATTCAAAATCTCGCATCCATGGACCGCCTCGCGCAGGACAGACAAATATCGGCTCTGCGCGCCCGGCATTTCGGATATATTTTGCAAACCCATGCCCTGTTTCCATTTCTCACCATTCGCGAGAATATCGAAATCTCCCTTGATCTCGCAGGCATTGCAGACAGGAGCCATGTTGGGGATTTGCTCAAATGGCTCGGGCTGGAGATTCCACTTCGCGCCAGACCCTCAACACTCTCGGTGGGACAAAAACAGCGCGTCGCAATAGCCCGCGCTTTGGCGCACCAACCCGAAATTTTGATCGCAGATGAGCCCACGTCAGCTCTTGATCCTGAAACTGCAGATCGCGCTCTTGCTCTTTGCACAGCATATCAAAAGCATTTCCATGGCGCCGTCATTCTTGTGACGCATGATCGTAAACTCGCCGAGCGGCATGGATTCCAGATTCTGTCGATCGATCTTCAGAAAATCGAGAATGGCCTTTGCGGCACATTGCAGAAAATGGCGACCACGGAGCGTGCGGCATGAGAATAGCCCGCATCGCTCTTCTTGCCCTTGTTCGCGAACGCGTCATGCTGCTCTTTACAGTCGTTGGCCTTGCGGCAGCTTTGGGGCCTCTTCTTATTCTATACGGGCTGAAATTCGGGGTCATTTCTGGCCTGCTCGATGTGCTCCGAAAAGATCCACGCAACCGGGAAATCATTTTCCGCGGCAATTACAGCCTGGAAGCAAAATCGCTGGATCATTTGCGGTCACTCGCCGGGGCCGAATTTGTGATCGGCGCTCCGCGAACAATTTCGGCGCGCATGAATTTTGAGAAAGCAAATAGCCCGACAATCGCACCTGCCGGTGTTGTCCCGAGCGGACCAGGCGACCCCCTGCTGAAAGGCATTATCGATCGTTTGAGAGATGACCAAGTTGCTCTCAGCACATCGCTTGCTCGACGGCTTAATATCCAGAAAGGTGATTTTGTTCTCGCCAGCAATTCCAGAAGGGCTGGCAATACAGATGAAATCTTTGAGCTCAAATTAAACGTCGCGGCCATTCTGCCCGCCAGCTTATTCGAGGGCGAGCGCGCCCTTTTGACATCGCCTATGCTGGAACGCCTTGAAGCCTTTCTCGATGGTTATGCTGTCCCCGGTGTCTCGACCGGCTTCAATCTTGCCACGCGCCCGCAGCGCTTCGAGACCGTTCGCTTTTATGCAAGCCGCCTGGAAGATGTCGCCACACTCGACGAGGCGATCGGCAAATTGGGCTATACGATCATATCCAAGGGTGCAGAGGTCAGAGCAATCCTGGCGCTTGATCGCAACCTCGCACTGGTCTTCACGGGCCTCGCATCGATTGCCTCAATCGGTTACGCCATATCGCTTGCTGCAAGCCTTGCCTCCAATTTCGAACAAAACCGTCGCCACATCGGTCTCTTGCGACTTTGTGGAGCCAGTCGAATTCAAATATTGAGCTGGCCTCTCCTGCAGGGACTGACGATCGCCCTTTGTGGATTTTTCGTTTCCCT
>CANHAW010000333.1 GCA_947458675.1 Beijerinckiaceae bacterium | reverse complement strand
GCCGACGCGCTGCGTATCGTCCTCGCCCCAGACCTCGTCCTGCGCCTGTTTCGAGAAAGTCGCCAATTTGAGCGGATTGTCGGCAAGAACCATATAGGTCCAGGCCTGCGAGGCGCAGCCCTGCGCCAATGTCTGGATGATCGTGCACAGCACGTCATAGCCCATTTCATAGCCGCCATAGAGCTTGGGCTGGCACACACGCAGCAGACCATGATCGACATAATCGGCAACGGTTTCATCCGGGCAGCGACGGAGCTTTTCCGCCATGGAGGCGCGCTTGCGCAAAACCGGCACGAGCGCCTGCGCACGGGCGATCATTTCGCCTGCGGTGGGCATGGTTTTTGTCTTGTCCAGCATCTGCGTCTGCCTCACTGGCTCTGCTGCAATTTCTTCACCCGCTCAACGACGGCAGGCGAAGATTGATAGGCGCTTGCGATGAGTGCCTGAATCTGCTCGCCCGTTCGCGGCGTATCGGCGCCGAGACTGGCCTTGGCCTGATCGGACAAAAATTCCGGATCGTTGATCGCCGACCAGAAAGCCTTGCGCATGGCTGCGGCACGATCGGCCGGCACGCCTGGCGGCAGCAGATAGGGACGTCCGGTGGCAATCGGGCCGACCGCAATGCGCCAGAGCTGCTTGTCCTCATCATTGGTCAGAAGATCCATGATGAAGGGCACATCCGGCAATTGCGGCAATTTCTCAGCGCCATATTGCACGAGCAATTTCACCTTTTTCTCCGGCAGCCATTGCGGGCGCGTGGCCACGAGCGAATTGTAGAAGACGCTCGGATATCCATCGAGCTCGCCGCGCTCCATTGCCAGCAGCGCATCGTTCTGGCCGGGATAGCCGACGATGAGGCGCAATTTTGTGCCCAGCGTCTGGTTGAGAAGACGGGCGTAGAAACTCGGCGTCGAATTGGCGCCAGACGATCCCATCTTCAATTCGATCCGGCGCGCATCGTCGATATTATTGACGGGCGATGTGTGCCAGATCGTCAGCACGCTTGTCTCGACAGAGGGCGAACCGAGCCAGATGAATTTATTCGCATCATATTGCGCTTCCTTCGTGCCGAAGAGCGGCTCGAAAGGCGTGTTGTTCTGCACCGAACCGATGACCGATCCGTCCTTGGCAGCAATCGAATAAAGATGATTGGTGGCGACAATGCCGCCCGCGCCCGGCATGTTGCGAATGACGACTGTCGGCTGTCCGGGAATGTGGCGCGCAATATAGCGCACAAGCAGACGGGCCAGCGTGTCATATCCACCCCCTGAAGGCGAGGACACGATCAGACTGACGGTGCGGCCCTTGTAAAAATCCTCGACGGCATCGGCTCGAGCCGGCATCGAAGCAAAACCGAGAAGCGGAACCAGGGCCAGAGCCCGAAGCGCCTTGCGCATGATAAATCTCCCAGACGGCCACTGGCGGGCCCCTTGGGTGAAAACTACCAGAGGGGGGCGCGTTTGCAAGGCAGCCAAGCCAATTCCATTGCCGGGCCAATTCCGTTGCAATAAGCCCCGCCCCGGCCTAGGCTTGCCCAAAAACATGGGGAGACAGGCGGATGAAAGCCGAAGCGGTCCTGCATTTCACGATTCCGGTCAAGGATCTCGACCGATCCGAGGCTTTTTACACGGGAATCCTCGGATTGACGAAGGTCCGGCGCAACAACCACATGGTCTTCATGCGCTGCAACGACCAATATTTCGTGCTGACCCTGTCGGAAAATCCGATCAATCCCAATGTCGGCGACAAGCATGACATTCATACAGCCTTTATCTATCGCGGCGAGCGCTACGACCAGATGAAGACTTTTGTGGCCGAAAAGGGCCATCATATTTTCAAGGAAGAAATGCGCGAACACGGCACTTTCCGCGGCCGCAGCGCCTATTTCCACGATCCCGATCGCAATGTGATCGAATTGATGGATCTGCAGGGCGAGCCGGTTCCCGAATAGGCCGGCCCATCGCGCTTGCTCTCATCGCCGCCCCGGTGTTAAGCGGGGCGGGCGTCGAGAGGAGGCGCAGCAGGCCTTGAGCGACAGCCAGAAAAATCAAGAAGAGAAAAGCGCCATCGCAGCCAATCTGCGTGCGACTTACGTGTCGGGCCTGTTCAGCATGGGACAGGCGGAGCTTCTCACTTTCATCGTGCCGCTCTGGGCTGTCTTGCAGGGGGCCTCGCCGACCGAAATCGGCGCGCTTGTGGGCGCGCGCTCGCTCCTCACTTTCTTCCTGGCCATTCATGGCGGCGCGCTGATGGACCGGCTCGGCACGCGCCGCGTCATGCTGTTCTTCACCGCCATGACAGGCCTGCTGGCCGCCGTCTATCCGCTGCTGCCCTGGCTTGCCGTCATGCTCATCCTGCAAATGCTGATCGGCTTTGCCAGCAATATGACATGGATCGGCGCGCAGACGATGATTGCGCAAGTCACCGGCGGCGATGCCGGTCGCATCGGCACATTTTCTTTCTATTCGCGCATCGGCACCATTCTGGCGCCGCTGATGATGGGCGTGCTCTGGGATCTGACCGGTCCTCACATTGCTTTTCTGGGCATTGCCTGCTGGTCGTCCTGCATGTTTCTGGCTGTCTCGCAGATTCAAAATCCGCAAAAACCATCCGATCTGATCGGCCGCATATCCTGGCGCGACATTGTGCCGAAAGTCTCCGATTATCGCAGCTCCCTGAAACTTGCACTCGTTCCCGCAGTGGCTTTTACGCTGGCGATCTCCTTCACGCGCCATGCCACCAATGCAGCTGAAAGTTCTTTCCTGATCGTCTATCTGCAAGGGCTCGGCTATACGGGCACGATCATCGGCGCGCTTTTCTCGGTGACCGAAATCTTCAACGGACTGGGCTCGCTCTGTGTGCGGTTTTTCTCGCGCCGCTCCATCGCCTGGCTGATGATCGGCTTCACCGCCTCATCCATCGTCCTGCTGGCACTGACGCCGCTGTTTGGCGGCATTTTCATTCTGCTCGCCATTGCCCATGGCATACGCCGCCTGTCGGAGGGCATTGTGCAACCGTTGATGTTCTCGCTGCAGGCCCGTGCCGTGCCGCGCGAAGTGCAGGGCTCGATTGTCGGCCTGCGCGTCACCAATAATCGCCTCGCCTCCATCCTGACACCGGTGGCCATGGG
>CANHAW010000332.1 GCA_947458675.1 Beijerinckiaceae bacterium | reverse complement strand
ACGCGCATGCGCCAGCCGCCGGAAAATTCCGACAAGGCCCGATGCTGCGCCTCGTGATCGAAGCCGAGACCTGAAAGAATGGCGCCGGCACGCGCTGGCGCCGAATGGGCATCAATATCGACAAGCCGCGTCTGGATTTCGGCAATGCGATGGGCATCGGTCGCGGTCTCGGCCTCTGCCAGCAGGTCGGCGCGCTCCTTGTCGGCGGCGAGCACCAAGTCGATGAGCTGGCCGGGGCCGCCCGGCGCTTCCTGTTCGACCCTGCCAAGGCGTGCTTTTGCCGGATAATTGATCGACCCGTCCTCGGGCGCGAGTTCGCCGGAGATCATCCTGAACAGCGTCGTCTTGCCGGTGCCGTTGCGACCGACAAAGCCGACGCGCGCGCTGGCCGGCAAAGCGACGGTCGCCTTGTCGAACAGGAGGCGGGGGCCAAGCCGGTAGGTCAGGTCGTTGATGTGGATCATGGGGCGGCTTGTGGCCCGCTGGGCGCAGGAAGGCAAGGGGCGGGCATTGCCGGAACGGCCGCTCGCCGCTATAAGCCGCCTTCACCTTTCCTCCCCTTTGACACTCCGAGAGCTTCCATGGCGATCCAGCGCACCTTTTCCATCATCAAGCCCGACGCCACCCGCCGCAATCTGACGGGCGCGATCAATGCCAAAATCGAGGCCGCCGGCCTGCGCATTGTCGCCCAGAAGCGCGTCCACATGACCCGCGGCCAGGCCGAGACCTTTTACGCCGTTCACAAGGAACGCCCCTTCTTCGGCGAGCTCGTCGATCAGATGAGCGCCGGCCCGGTGGTCGTGCAGGTTCTGGAAGGCGAAAACGCCATTGCCAAATATCGCGAAGTCATGGGCGCGACGAACCCGGAAAAGGCCGATGCCGGCACGATCCGCAAGGATTTCGCGCTGAACATGGGCGAGAATTCGGTCCATGGTTCGGATGCACCCGAGACGGCAGCCATGGAAATCGCCCAGTGGTTTGCTGGCAATGAGATCGTCGGCTGATTTTTCAGCTGCGTGAATGCCAAGAGGCGGTCCTTCGGGGCCGCCTTTTTTGTGTGTCGCGCATGCCCTCTCCCGCCAGTGCGGGAGAAGGGCGCGCGCGTTCTTTTTTCCTTATGCTAAACTCCCCCCATGAACGCACCTGCCACCATCACTCGCCACCCCTCCGTCTGCCCGCACGATTGCCCTTCGGCCTGTGCGCTCGATGTCGAGGTTATCGACGGCAAAACCATTGGGCGCGTCTATGGCGCCAAGGATCAGACTTATACGGCCGGCGTCATTTGCGCGAAGGTTGCGCGCTATGCCGAGCGTATTCATCATCCCGACCGTTTGCTCTATCCGCTGAAGCGCACGGGGGCGAAAGGCTCAGGCCAATTCGCGCGCATCTCGTGGGATGAAGCCATTGCCACGATCGTGCGCGAATTCAATGCGCGCGAGAGCCAGCACGGCAGCCAGACGATCTGGCCCTATTATTATGCAGGCACGATGGGCCGCGTCATGCGCGATGGCATCAATCGCCTGACGCATGCGAAAAAATATTCGCGCTTCAACGGCACGATCTGCACCAATCTCGCCTGGCCCGGCTATATCGCCGGCACTGGAAAACTTGCCGGTCCCGATCCGCGCGAAATGGCCAAGAGCGATTGCGTCGTCATCTGGGGCACGAATGCGGTGGCGACGCAGGTCAATGTGATGACGCATGCGATTGCCGCGCGCAAAGAACGCGGGGCGAAGATTGTCGTCATCGACATTTATCGCAATGCCACAATGGAACAGGCCGATCTGGCGCTTTGCCTGCGACCCGGCACTGATGGTGCGCTGGCCTGCGCCGTCATGCATGTTCTCTTTCGCGACGGTCTTGCAGATTGGGATTATCTCGAGCGCTATACAGATGCGCCGCGTGAGCTTGAGGCGCATCTGCAAACGCGCGGGCCTGAATGGGCGTCGAAAATCACCGGTCTGTCCATTGCCGAGATCGAAGCCTTTGCCCATCTTGTCGGCCGGACGAAGCGCAGCTTTTTCCGTCTGGGCTATGGTTTCTCGCGCCAGCGCAATGGCGCGGTGAATATGCATGCGGCTTCCTGCATTGCCGCGGTGACGGGCTCATGGCTGCTGGAGGGCGGTGGCGCCTTTCACAATAATGGCGCCATTTATGGCTGGAAACAGACCTTCCACGAAGCCCATGACTTGCGCGATCCTGATATTCGCGTGCTCGACCAGTGTCACATCGGACGTATTCTGACAGGCGATCATCATGCGCTGCAGAGCGGGCCTCCGGTGACAGGCATGTTCATCCAGAACACCAATCCGATGAGCGTTGCGCCAGAGCAAAGTCTCGTGGCTAAAGGGTTTGCGCGCGAAGATCTCTTCACCGTCGTGCATGAGCAATTCATGACCGAGACGGCGAAAATGGCCGACATTGTTTTGCCTGCCACCATGTTCCTGGAGCATGACGATATTTATTCCGGCGGCGGGCATCAATATGTCGAATTCGCCGGCAAGCTGATCGATGCGCCCGGCGAATGTCGTTCCAATCACGATGTCATCTGCGCGCTGGCCGATGCTTTGGGCGCGCAGCATCCGGGCTTTCGCATGCAGCCGCGCGAACTCATCGAGACGATTTTGCAAGAGAGCGGGCATCCGCCGCTGGAAATTCTGGCGAAGACCAATTGGCATGATGTGCAGCCCGATTTCGACACGGCGCATTACACGAAAGGTTTTGCCTGGCCCGATGGCAAATTCCGCTTCAAGCCGGATTGGCCGAAAGTTCCTTATGTGAAAAGCGGCGGCAGGGGCGTTGGGCTCGCAGGTCCTTGGTATGACATGGCCTCTTTCCCCGATCATTGGGAGGTGATCGAGGAGGCCGATGCGCGTCATCCTTTCCGCCTCGCCACAAGTCCGGCCCGCAGTTTTCTCAATTCGACCTTCAATGAAACGCCTTCGGCCCGCGCCCGCGAGGGACGCCCCGAAGTGATGATCCATCCCGAAGATGCGCAGTCTCTTGGCCTCGCCGATGGAGATCGTGTGCGCATCGGCAATGAGCGCGGCTCGCTCATTCTTCACGCGAAGCATTTTTCCGGCGTGCATCGCGGCGTTCTGGTTTCGCAAGGCATCTGGCCGAATGAGCCTT
>CANHAW010000331.1 GCA_947458675.1 Beijerinckiaceae bacterium | reverse complement strand
CGGGGCGATCAGCGTTTCCATGTATCAATGGACCGGACCCTTTCTGCAAAGAGAGGCCGTGCCGTGGATGGTCATTCGCGATGAGGCCAGCGCGGAGGCTTTTGCCCGCGCCATAGAAGAATCGCCGCGCATGCTGTTTGGCGGTGGAACCTCGTTGAGCGGCGCTATCGATTATGGCGTTGCGGCGCTCGAGCGCGTGCCGCACAAACCCAATCGCCGCGTGATCGACATATCGGGGGATGGCTCCAATACAAGCGGGCGCCCCGTCAGGATCGCCCGCGACGAGGCTGTCGCCAAGGGCATTGTCATCAATGGCCTGCCCATTCTGGCGCTTGAACCCTTTCTCGATCAGCATTTCGCCGAAGAGGTGATCGGCGGGGAAGGATCCTTTATGGTCTCGGCGCGCGATTTTGAGAGTTTCGGCGGTGCCGTGCTGCGCAAGCTGATTGCTGAAATCGCCGATTTGCGGCCATGATGTAGAATAAAGAAAAGCGCGGGCGCACATGCGCCTGTGAGGGGAAGGGGAGGCAGTTTAGATCCATGACCGATGGTGCTCCACGCGGCGGCCGGGCCGTTTTTCGTCATCACGATTTCTGCGCTTTCGTGACCTGCCGCTTTTTGTGGACGCTTGGCCTTCAGGTGCTCAATGTTGCCATTGCCTGGCTCGTTTATGTTGTCACCAGCGATCCTTTCGCGCTCGGTCTGATCGGTCTTTGCGCTTTCATCCCGACTGTTCCGCTGTCTCTCGTCACAGGACCTGCGGCCGATCGCTACGACCGGCGCTGGATCATTGTGATCTCCTGCATGGTGATGGTGCTCTGCGGTGGATTGATGCTGGCCCTCATCATGGGTGGCTCGCTGGCGCCGGGAAAAATGCTGCCGATCTATCTGACGGTCGTGCTGCTGGGGTCGGCGCGCGCTTTCGCCAATCCGGCCGGGCAGGCGCTTCTCACCAATCTTGTGCCCGATGAAGAATATCAAAGCGCTGTCGCCTGGAACAATTCGACCAATCAGATCGCCAGCGTCGGCGGCCCCGCGCTCGGTGGATTTCTTGTCGCCATTGATTCATCCGTGCCTTTTGCTTTTGCAACGGGCTGTTTTCTGCTGGCAACCATTGCCGGTTTCGTCATTCGGGCACGGCCGCCGCGCGCGGAAAAAATCCGCGCCACCTGGTCGGTGATTGTGGCGGGTTATAAATTCATCTGGACCAAGCCTGTTATTCTGGGTGCGATCACGCTCGATCTCATTGCCGTACTGCTGGGCGGTGCAACGGCGCTGCTGCCGATCTTTGCGAAAGATATTTTTCAGACCGATGCATGGGGCTTGGGCGTTTTGCGCTCGATGACATCTGTCGGCTCGATTGCCGCAGCTCTGGTGCTGGCAAATTACCCGTTGCGAACGCATGTCGGGCGAACCATGTTCACCTGCGTCATCATTTACGGCCTGTGCACGATCGGCTTCGGGCTTTCGAGCCATATCGTTCCTGCAGCCATTTTCCTGATCGTTCTGGGCGCTGCCGATATGGTGAGCGTGGTCATCCGCCAGTCGCTGATCCAGATGGAAACGCCCAATGAGATGCGCGGCCGCGTGATTGCCGTTCATACAATTCTGACCGGCACATCCAATCAGCTCGGCGAATTTGAATCTGGAACGCTGGCCTATTTTATTGGCGCCGTGCCGACCGTCATTTTCGGTGGCGTCAGCGCCATTGTCGCAGCACTGGTCTGGATGCGATTGTTCCCCGATCTGCGCAATCGGGAAAAAATCTGATCAGATTGGCGTTGGCCCCATAAAGCTGCCGCCTGTCGGATCGATCCAGATCAATTCATCGGTGACGCCGGTTACGCCAGGACGATTTTCTGCGCAGACGCGGATTGCGTCGCGTTCGCGCTCGTCGAAAATCGTGCCCGACAAAGTCACGTGACCGTTGACGACCTCGATCCGGATCGAGCCCGGCGCGGTCCATTTTTCGGCCTCGATTGCGGCCGCCACATCCTGTTTGATGTCTTCATCGGTTCGCGTGGAGAGGCCTGTTTGCGCGCTGGCCTGCATGAGGGCGCGCAGGAGATCGGAACGCGTGACAATGCCGGCGAGCTTGCCTGCACGTGTCACCGGCAGTCGTTTGATGCGGCGCTTTTCCATCAGCCTGACAACATCCTCGAGCGAGGCTTTCTCATCGACGCAGATCGGATCACGCGTCATCACATCCTCGACGCAGCGCGAATGGCTTTGCACATAATCGCTGGCACCACGGCCGGGGCCGAGCAGCAATTCAAGCCAGCGGGGTCTGTGTTTTTCGGTGCCGAGTTCGGCGCGGTGCAGCAGGTCGCCTTCGCTGATCACGCCGACAAGATTGCCATCGTCGTCCACCACGGGCAGGCCGCTGACGCGCCGGTTGAGCATGAAGCGGATTGCCTCGCGAAGATGGGCGCGCGACGAGATCGTCAGCGCCGGCGAGGTCATGATGTCTTGAACGTCCATGGCGAGCCTCCAGATCGCAGCCTGCCGCAGACTGCGCTTTTGGCAGCTCGCCTGCCTTGACGACGATCAAGAAGAGGCAGGGTTTGCGCGCCTCAGGCGGCGTTCGTCTGCGCTTCCTCGGCTTGCGGCCGCGTTCTGGGCAGCCGCGCCAGCATGTCGATCAGCGCCCGGTCATGCAGCACGACCATGCGCTCCTTCGGCTTCAGCCAGTCGATGGCATCTTCGATACATTCCGCATCGTTGAGTTTGGCCACGGCAATGGCGCGATCGGGTTCGATATGGCCGCGCGGGCGCACGGGAGCCGAAGGCAGGAAAATTTCATGGTGGCGACGCAAATGATCGTCCTCATGAATGGCGCGGATGCCATCGGATTCATCCTTGCCCTCCGCCGCCAATTGTCTTGCCAGCGCATTGGCGCGCTGGGCAATGGCGGGCGGTTCGGCTTCTTCAGGCGTCAGCAGCAGACCGGCGCGCTTGAGCGCCAAGCCGATCCACAATTGCCCGCTCGCCCATGACAGAAGAATGGCGAGGATCAAGCCGGCGATGGTGGGCGACATCCATGCCACCAGCATGGGCGAAATCAAAAGCCCTGCGACAAGCGTGAGCAGGCCCAGCGCCACATGCGAACGATGACGTCGCACAATGTCACGCATCG
>CANHAW010000330.1 GCA_947458675.1 Beijerinckiaceae bacterium | reverse complement strand
TCAGGCGCGCGAATGGGAAATGCCCCATAAGCCCAATATGACCGGCACGGCCGAGGCCTATCGCCCAGCCGGCTCCATGCTGGCCTCAGGCGTGCGCCCGGCGGCGACCGGCGATTATCAGCCCTGGACGCCGGGCAATTGATCGAGGCGCCGCAACGCGGCCCGGACAGGTTCAGATGAACATTTTTGGCAGAGCAGCGGCTTTGGCCGTCGGCGCGCTTCTTTGGTCTTCTTTTGAGGGCCAGGCGGCCGATGCCTTTACGCAGGCCTGTACAGCGCGCGGCACGGCCAGTGCGTCCCATTGTGCCTGCGAGGCCAAGCTGGCCCGCGCCAGCCTGAACCAGCGCGAACAATCAGCGATGATTCGCGCCATGAAGGGCGACACGGATGGCTTCCGCACCGCCGTCTCTGCCATGGGCGAGGCCGGGTCGAAGGAATTCATTGCCAAGATCCGCGAACTCAAGACCCAGACAGACCGGGTCTGTCGCTGAAGGCGCGGCCATGTTTCCGCCCCAAGCACCGGGCATGAGGACTGCTTCCGCCGCGCGCGCGGCCATGTTAAGCCGCTGGCAGGATCGGATCGGGCGCATGACATTGACGGCGAGGCTTTTGGGATTTTTGGGGATCGCGGCAGTCGCGCTGGGCGCGATTGGCCCGGCGCTGGCCGATCGCATCGCTCATCCCACTGTTGTCTTCGCCGGTCTCGACAAAATCACCGGTCGTATTTTCACTTTCGATGTCGCCGTGAATGAAACGGTTCAATTCGGCACGATGCAGATCACCCCGCGTGTCTGCTATACGCGCCCGACCACTGAAGAGCCGCTGACCACGGGTTTTGTCGAAGTCGAAGAAGTTGAAGCCGGACAAAAATTGAACCGCATTTTTGCCGGCTGGATGTTTGCAGCAAGCCCCGGCCTGCATGGCGTCGAACATCCGGTTTACGACGTGTGGCTGACGGATTGTCGTGGCGGCAAAGAGATCATTGCCTCACCGCCTGCATCGGCGCGCAATGCACCGGCACAGCAGCCGGCAACGCCGCCCTCGCAGCGCCAGCCGCAACCGGCAAGGTCCGCTCCAACGCGCGACACTGCGCCCTCCAGTGCTCCCAATGCAGCCCCGGCTCTCCGCAGCACAATTGATGTCGGCCCGGCGCCGGGCGTGCGCCCCCAAGGGGCAGCGCCACAGGTTCTGGAAGGGCCGCTTGGCGCGCAGCCCCAGCAGCCGAGCGGGCGTCTGCCGTCAGCGCGCGAGGCGCCGATCATGATGCCGCCGGGAAGCATTCCTGGCGGGCGCTAGCTGCGTAAAACGTCCAGAATGCGCGCACCCGGCACGCGCTCGTCTTTCGGCCAGACGAAAAAATTGCCGCTGCGGCCCAAAGCATCGTCGAGAAGAAGATGGTAGGCATCGCGCGGCACTTCCATGGCGCCCAGCGTCGCCAGATGCGGCGTGACAAATTGCGTGTCGAGCAGGTGGAAACCGCCCGCGCGCAATCGCGCAGCCAGATGCATCAGCGCGACTTTCGAGGCATCGGTGGCGCGATGAAACATGCTCTCGCCGAAAAAGGCCGCGCCGATCTTCACGCCATAAAGTCCGCCCACGCGCGCGCCATCGAGAAAAACCTCAACCGTATGGACGAAGCCGAAATCGTAAAGATCGCGATAGAGTTTGCGGATGCGCTTGTTGATCCATGTGTTCGGCCGGTCAGAAGCGGCGCTGGCGCAGCCATCGATCACGGCATCGAAATCGACATCGATGCGGATTTCGAAACGATCCGAGCGGATGGTTTTTGCAAGGCTCTTTGAAATGATCATCTGGTCGAGCGGAAAGACGCCACGGAAGTCGGGATCGACCCAGAAAAGCGTGGGATCGTCCGCGCCCTCCGACATGGGAAACATGCCGACAGAATAAGCGCGCAGAAGAATCTGCGGCGTGATCTCGGCAGTCTGTCCGGGTGTTGACATAGGCAGAGGGTGGGGCGGGCGCGCTCGCACGTCAAGTGTGCCGATTGCGGGGCTGCGACTGGCGCCATCCTCCGGCCCCGTCATGGCAAGGAGCGTGAGCCCCCCGCAATGACGATGAACCGGATGCGCTTACTGCTCCATTCCACCAGTGGCCAGAAATTTCTCAAGCCAATGAATGTCGTAAGCGCCGTTCTGGATGTCGCCATTGCGCACCAGCGTGCGAAACAGCGGCAGCGTCGTGTCAATGCCATCGACGATGAATTCATCCAGAGCGCGGCGCAGGCGCATCATCGCTTCCGTGCGGTTGCGACCATGCACGATGAGCTTGCCGACGAGTGAATCGTAATTGGGCGGGATCGAATAGCCCTGATAGACGGCGGAATCGACGCGCACGCCCAGGCCACCGGGCGGATGATAATAAGCAATGCGACCGGGCGAGGGACGGAAGGTTGCAGGATGTTCCGCATTGACGCGGCATTCGATCGCCGCTCCGTCAAAGCGCACATCTTCCTGTTTGATGGTAAGCGGCGAACCCGCAGCGATGCGGATCTGCTCATTCACCAGATCGATTCCGGTGATCATTTCCGTGACCGGATGTTCCACCTGAATGCGCGTGTTCATTTCGATGAAATAGAAATTGCCGTCCTCGTAGAGAAACTCGATTGTGCCGGCGCCTGAATATTTCAGTTTGCGCATCGCGGCTGCGCAAATTTCGCCGATCTCGGCGCGTTGTTCGGCATTGAGCGCAGGCGAGGGGCTTTCTTCCAAAACCTTTTGATGGCGGCGCTGCAACGAGCAATCGCGTTCACCAAGGTGAATGGCATTGCCCTGACCGTCGCCCAGAATCTGGATTTCAATGTGGCGCGGCTTTTCGAGATATTTTTCGAGATAGACAGCATCGTCGCCGAAAGCGGCCTTGGCCTCGGTCTTGGCCGTGTGCAATGCATTGAGCAGATCTGCTTCCGTGCGCGCGACTTTCATGCCGCGTCCACCACCGCCCGCTGCAGCCTTTACGAGAACCGGAAAACCGATCTCGCGGGCCACGCGCATGGCTTGTTTATCGTCGGTAATGCCGCCCTCCGATCCCGGAACGCAGGGAATACCCAGAGCCAGTGCCGTGCGCTTGGCTTCGATCTTGTCGCCCATAATGCGGATATGTTCCGCCTTGGGGCCGATG
>CANHAW010000329.1 GCA_947458675.1 Beijerinckiaceae bacterium | reverse complement strand
CGTGATGACTGCAAATGCTGTTCATGCGGCAGCATTGAAAGTGCGCGAAAAAGCTCTCTCCATGGCTGGCCAACTCATGCAGGCCGATCCCAGCAGCCTCGACATTGTCGATGGCAAGGTCATTCAGCGCGGTCGCGCCGACGGCCCCTCGATCACTCTTGGCCAAATTGCCCATCATCTGCGGCCCGCCTCGAGCACAAGGCGCGGACGCGATCCCGGCCTTTCATCCGACGGCTGGTTCGATACCGATCACCAGACCTATCCCTATGGCAATCAGATCGCGCTCGTCTCCATTGACCGTGAGACTGCGGCTATCAAAGTCGAGCGCTATGTCATCGCCTATGATATCGGGCGCGCCATCAATCCGCTGCTGGTGCGCGGCCAGATCCTGGGCGGCTTCGTTCAGGGACTTGGCGGCGCGCTCTATGAAGAGTTTTTATACGATCCCAATGGCGAGCCGCTGTCGGTCACTTTCGCCGATTATCTCATCCCGACCATAGCGGAAGTACCACCCGTCGATGTGCTGATCGCTGAAGATGCGCCAAGCACACGCAACCCCTTGGGCATCAAGGGCGCTGGCGAAAGCGGCATTGCTGCTGTTGGCGCAGCCATCGCCTCTGCTGTGGAAGATGCACTCGGCGTGCCGGGCTCTGTCACACAAATCCCGATAACGCCGCAAAGACTGAAGACATTGATGAGCAAACTCGGCCGGTAAAAATTTAATCGGCCGCCGTCTCGCGCATTTTCTTGGCTGCATCGAGCGTCGCTTCAACGATCGAGGCATAGCCGGTGCAGCGACACAAATTTCCCGAAATGGCGAGGCGTATCTCCTCTTCGCTCGGATCAGGCGTGTCGCCCAGCAATTCAATCAGCGTGGTGAGCATGCCGGGCGTACAAAAGCCGCATTGCAAACCATGATGCGCACTGAAGGCTTCTTGCAAGGGATGCATCGTACCATCGGCAGCCGCGAGACCCTCAATCGTCACGATCTCCTGCTCATCGACCTGTACGGCCAACATCAGGCATGAACGCGCGCTACGGCCATTGAACAAAATGGTGCAGGCTCCGCACACGCCATGTTCGCAACCGACATGCGTGCCCGTCAGACGCAATTCATGGCGCAAAAAATCCGACAAAAGCATGCGCACCGGAATCGACCGGCTATAGGTCTTCCCATTGACTGTTACGGATACAGGTTTGGTCTCGTCGCCAGTCATGACGTGCTCTTTCTTTTTGCTTTGGCCTCCAGCGCCCTCTGCCAGGCGAGAGCGAGAGCCTTGCGCACCTGAACGCCGCAAAGATGGCGGCGATAGGGAGCAGGCGTATAGGGATCGTCCTCAACGGCGATCTCGCTGCACAAATCTCCCGCCTGTTTCAAAACCTCTGCATCGGCTTCCTTGCCGATCAGAAAGGCCTCAACCTCGGCCATTCTCAAGGGTGCAGAACCGACGCCACCAAGCGCAAGTGAAGAACGCGAGATACGGCCAGCCTCATCGAGCTGCAGCAAAGCGGCGGCCGAGACAATGGCAAAATCACCGTGACGCCGGGCAAATTCAACAAAAGCTGCGCCGCAATTGCCTGACCAAATGGGGACATGGATGGAGCTGACAAGCTCTTCGGCCTCAAGTGCAGGCATGAGATAGCCGAGCGGAAAATCGGCAAAGGTGATCTTTCGAACGCCAGCAGAACTCATCACTTCGATCTCTGCATCATAGGCAGCAGCCACGCAGGGCAATTCCGCAGCAGGATCGAGATGACAAAGCGAGCCGCCGATCGTGCCACGATTGCGCGTCTGTCGGTGGCCCACATAGGTCATGGCTTCCGCCATCAGAGGCAAATGCTCGGCAATGAGCGGGCTGAATTCAAGATCGCGCTGACGTGTCATCGCGCCAATACGGATCGTGTCGCCTGCGATGGAAATACCAGCGAGATCCGCGATCCGATTAATGTCAATGACATGATCGGGCAAAGAGAACCGCATGTTGAGCATGGGCAAAAGCGACTGCCCGCCAGCCAGAATACGCACATTCTCGAGAGACGCGAGAAGAGAGAGCGTTTCTTCAACGCTCTTGGGTGCATGATAAGAGAAAGGAGGCGGTTTCACGGATTTACCATCCCAAAATCTCTGCGGTGCGCTTCAGAACATCCTTGGGAATTGCAGCCGAACGCGAGACCATTTCTTCCAGTTCCGCGCCGGTTTTGGGGCGAATATCCAAAGCCATGGTCTTGGCCTCGGCAAGCAAAGCCTTATCCTTCATCGCTGCATCGAAAGCCCGGCGCAATTCAGTGACGCGCGCATTCGGCACTTCGGGCGAGACCCAGTAATTATAACCGATCTCCACCGGCAGTGTGACGACCAGCGCAATCTGCTTGTCTGCTTCAGAAGAGACGAGATCCATCAGCCTCGGGACATTCGGCAGATCGGGCTCCTTCTCGAAACCGATTTGCGCGAGAATGGAAACAAGCCCATCGGCCAGCCATTGCGGACGCGTGCTCTGGAGGCTTGAATAGGACCCGCCGCCACGCCCATCGACCTCGCGACGTTCCAGCGCGAGATTGCTTTCATTCGTGCCGGTATAACCGTTGACGATCTTGAACTTCGTTCCGAGCAGAGCGTTAAAAACATTCGGATAAATATTCGCATCCGAAATAATGCCGCTGCCGGCCATGACCACTTCGCGCTTTTTCGCATCTTCCAGATTGCGAATGCCTGAAGCGCCCCATGTATACATGACATTGTTGGAGGAGCCGATGCGGCCGATCCAACGGAATTTCGTCGGATCATATTGCGTGCCCTTGCCGCCCAGTTGCTGATACATGGCAGCACCCTGATTGACACCGGCAATCACAGTGCCGTCTTTCGAAGCGGCCGTATAAACATGATTGGCAGCGGTAACACCACCGGCGCCCGCCATATTCTGCACGATCATTTTAGGATGGCCGGGAAGATATTTTTCCATATGGCGCGCAAGCAGACGCGCATAAAGATCATAACCGCCGCCAGGCCCAAAGCCGACGATGATCGACACATTCTTGCCAGCGTAAAATGCGCTTTCCTGAGCCTGCGACGTTGTGCAAGAGGCCCCAAAGACAACGCCAATCGTGATGGCAGACGCAAACCATTTAGAAGCAGGACCATGCGACATAAAGG
>CANHAW010000328.1 GCA_947458675.1 Beijerinckiaceae bacterium | reverse complement strand
CGCTCAAACATCAAGTTTTACAGGTCAACAGATTGCGGCGTCATGTCCAGTTTGACGCGCCTCTATTAGGAGCCAATCTCCACAAGCCCTAAAGACTCTCACTCTGCCTGCTCTTGTTCTTGTAGATGAGCATCAGATTGCGGATGTAGATCACCACCGCGAGGACCTGTCCGATGATGATCACCGCCTCGCGCCGCTGCAGGCCGTAGACCAATGTCATCATGCCACCAACGAGCGAGAGAACCCAGAAGGCAATCGGCACGACGGAGCGGCCTGCCCGCTCGCTGGCCCACCATTGCACGACCATGCGCGCGGTAAAGATGAGTTGCGCTATCAGGCCGAAAAACAGCCAGAAATCGAAACGCGTGACGAAGACGTCGATGAGATAATCGCCGATCTCGTTGGACAGGGAATAAATCAAAGTTCAATCTCCCTTGCGTCCGGCACGCGCTTGCGCCGCTTGATCAGCCAGCGCACGCCCATCAGATCGACTATACCGACCCAGAGGCGGTCGAAAAATCCATAATTGGAGACGCCGGTCAAGCGCGGACGATCGATGACATCGACATAGGCGATCTCATAGCCTTCGCGTCGCACGAGTGCCGGCATGAAACGATGCAAAGCATCGAAATAAGGCAGAGCGAGATAGGCCTCGCGCGGAAAACATTTGAAACCGCAGCCCGTGTCGCGCGTGCCATCGTTCAAAACAGCGGCGCGCACTTTGTTGGCCAAGCGCGATTGAAAGCGTTTGAAGCCCGTATCCTTGCGACCCACGCGCTGGCCTTGCACAAGACCGCAGGCAGGGCCGGCCTCTTTCAGAGCGGCGAGAAAGGCCGGCATGAATGACGGATCATTCTGGCCGTCGCCATCGAGCGTGATGATGACGGGCGCGCGCGCGGCGCGAACGCCCGTGCGCACTGCTGCAGATTGCCCGCAGGATTGCGCGTGACGCATTTCGCGCAGCCAGGGCATTTTGGCCGCAAGACGCGCCAATTCGGCACCCGTGCCATCGGTGGAACCGTCATTGACATAGATGATCTCGAAGGGTCCGGTGGGCGTCAGCGCTGCTTCGATCTCGCGCACCAAAGGCTCGATATTGCCCGCCTCGTTGCGCACCGGCACGACAACAGAAACGCCGGGTGATTGGCTCATGCTCGACTCCAGAAACCTGTGGCGCGCCCGAGCGTCGGACCGACCAGGCCCGCGCCCCGCATTTCAATGCCGGTAGCACGCTTGCGAAAGACAATGCCGCGCGCTGCAAAAGCGCGCCGCAGGAAGATGGATGTTGCCGTGCCCAAAGCCATTCCGGCAATCACGTCTGAGGGGAAATGCGCACCGGTGACAACACGCGACACGCCGATAAGCACAGCAAGAAGAAGCAGCAGACGTCCCCAGCGCGGCAAAAGGAAAGCAAGCGCAACGGCGGTGGCGAAAGCCGTCACCGTATGGCCCGAGGGAAAACTGAGCACGGAGGATTTATAGGCGAACATATCGAAATGGAACGGCCCGACCATATCCAGAAGGCGCGGGCGAGCGCGGCCGAAAAGCGATTTGAGCATTAAGGACAGAATGCCGGAAACAGCATTGGCGGCGAAAATGTAAAAGACGCGGCCGGCAAAAAGGCCGAGCGCTGCATCCACACGCGGACCGAAACCGCGATGGCGCAACAGCAACGCACCGATGACCAAAGTGCCCGTCGTGGCAAAAATCCAGCTGGACTCGCCAAGGCGCGTGATGATCGCGAAAAAGCGGCGGACTTCCGCCGGCAGATCGCGCGCGGCCCGCACCAGATTTTCATCGCCCGAGATGGCCACAACGAGAATGAGCACACATATGCCCAGCGCAATCGCTGCCTCCAGCGTACGCCCCTGCGATGCGCTGCGATGCTCGGCCGTTTTCCAGCGCTGGAGAAAATCATGCGCCGCCAGTTTGATCGAATTCAGACCGGCCATCATGAGCCTGCGGCCTTTCGCGCATAGACCGCCAGATCGAGCTTGCGCCCGCCATTCAGATTGATGCCCGACACGCGCTTTGTCAGAACCACATCGGCATTGCGCGGCAATGTCGCCTTAAAAGCCTCCTCATGGCGCATGTCCACGAAGGCAATGCGGCAGGGTCCATCAGCGATAAATTGCGCCGCGCCCGCGCCATCCGTCATCAAAAGATCGGTGCCGGTCAGGAAGACAAGGCTCGGTTCGTTAAAGCCGGCGGTGGCAGCCGCAAGGCGCTTGCAGGATGGATTGAGCGCCAAGGCCTGATGCGAGGCTTCCGCCAGACGCGGCGAGATACGCAAAGGATCGAAAGGCCCGCTCGTCATAATGCCGCTGAAGACAAAGACATAAGCGCAATAGGCCAGAGCGACCGCACCAATCAGAGAGGTCTCGATCCGCTCGCGTCCGATATCGCGCAAGAGATGGAAGCCGATCCAGAGCAGAAATGGCGCCACCGCAAAAGCAGCCGTCCCCGGCAGGCGGTTGGTCCAGATGCAAATGCCAATGCCTGCGGCCACAAGCACAAAGGCAAGGCCGGGCACCAGCAGCAGAACAGGTCGCGAGAAACCTCTGTTCAGGACAAGCGCGCCGCGCTCCAGCGCCATGAAGATGAGAATGGCAATCGCCGGATAAACGGGCAGAACATAATGGGGCAGTTTGGTCGGCACGGCCTCGAACAAAAGCCAGACCGGAAGAATCCAGGCGAGCAGAAAAGCAACGCTTTTCTCCGCCCGCATGCGCCAGACAAAAGCCGCTGCAAGCGCTGCCAGCGGCGCCATTGGCCAGGCCGTGGCCCAGAAGGCCAGAAAATATGTTCCCGGCGGCGCGCCATGGGATTCCTGGCCCGAGCTGACTTTGCCCAACATGTCATGGCCGACGGAATCGGCCAGAAACGCGCCCTTGGTCTGGATCATGATCAGCGCGAACCAGGGCAGAACGATCAACAAAGCCCAGACGAGACCCGGCAGCGGGCGCATATTTCCCAGCCAGCGCGCACCGCGATCCTTGATCGCCAGAACGATGACGGCAAAAAGCGGCACCATGGGCGTGATCGGTCCCTTTATGAGAAGACCAAGTCCGATCGCACTCCAGAAAATTGCCGGCATACGCCAACCTTGCTGCTTTTCTGCCAGAAGATTAAAGTGCGCCAGCGCACCCAT
>CANHAW010000327.1 GCA_947458675.1 Beijerinckiaceae bacterium | reverse complement strand
GCAGCTCGACGATTGCCGCACAGAAGGCCTCACGCCTGAAAAAACGCATTGGGCGCGCAAAATCGAAAAGGCGCCCTTCTATGCCTATCCGGTGCGGCCGGGCATTACTTTCACTTATCTCGGTGTGCGCGTGAATAAAGAGTCGCGCATGGTCATGGCGGACGGCAAACCCTCCGCAAACATGTTTGCAGCAGGAGAGATCATGGCGGGCAATGTGCTCGGCCGCGGCTATGCCGCAGGCATCGGAATGACAATCGGCAGCGTCTTCGGACGCATTGCAGGACGGGAGGCGGCCTCCAATGCACGCAACTAACACGCTCGCCGAAGCCGATCGGCTGATGACGCTCTGCAATTCATGCAGATATTGCGAGGGTCTCTGCGCCGTCTTTCCAGCCATGGAAATGCGCCGCGAATTTCTTGATGGCGATCTCAATTATCTCGCCAATCTCTGCCATAGCTGCGGTGCCTGCTATGCAGATTGCCAATTCTCGCCGCCGCATGAATTCAACGTCAATGTGCCAAAAGTCATGGCGCAGGCGCGCTCTGAATCCTACGAGGCCTATGCCTGGCCGCAGGCGCTTGCGCCCATGTTCAGGCAAAACGGATTAAAGATCTCGATTGTCGCTGCGGTGAGCGTCGCGGTTTTCATCGCGGGCTTTGTCGCCTGGCGCGATCCGGCTGTTCTCTTCGGCACGCATGCCGGCAATTTCTACCGCCTCATGCCGCATAATACGATGGTAGCGATTTTCGGCGGCGCCTTTCTCTATGCCATTTTCGCCATGGCCATGGGCGTACGCGCCTTCTGGAAGGATATTGGCGAACCGGCCAAAACCTTCACTGAGGGCCCATCGCTTTGGCAGGCGATGAAGGATGCGTCCTCGCTGCGCTATCTCGATGGCGGCGGCGTCGGCTGCATGAATGAAAGCGAGCGCCCGACCGACAATCGGCGCATCTATCATCATTTCACCTTCTACGGCTTCATGCTGTGCTTCGCCTCTACGTCAGTGGCGACGATCTATCATTATGGCTTTGGCTGGCAGGCGCCCTACCCGGTCTTCAGCCTGCCGGTGATTCTGGGCACAATCGGCGGCATTGGCCTGTTGATCGGCCCCGTCGGCCTGCTCATCGCCAAATCGCATCGCGATCCGGCCATGATGGATACGAGCCGAACCGGCATGGATGTGGCCTTCCTCGTCATGCTGTTCTTGACCAGCCTCACCGGGCTTGCGCTGCTCATTTTGCGCGACACCGCAGCGATGGGCATGCTTCTGGCTATCCATCTTGGCGTGGTCTTCGCGCTTTTCGTGACAATGCCCTATGGCAAATTCGTGCATGGCATTTATCGCTTCCTGGCGCTGGTGCGCTACGCCAAGGAAAAGCGCATGCTCGAAGAAGGTGAAGCCGGAACGGCATAAACCCCGTCCGTCATTGCGAGCAAAGCGAAGCAATCCAGAGCCTCACATGATGCTTTCTGGATTGCTTCCTCGCTATGACGACGCAGATAACACTAGCCGTTGACGCGCTCGACTTTCGAGACAACCGGCTTGGCCTTGAGTTGCGCGATAATTCCATTGAGATGGGCAAGATCGAGCACTTCGATATCCAGCACAATATCGCGGAAATCCGGCGAGTGGGTGACAAAGCCCACATGATCGATATTGGCGCCCGCATCGCCGATCACGCTGGCGATCATGCCGAGCGTTCCGGGTTCATTGATTGCATTGACAATGATGCGCGCGGGAAAGAAATCGCGCCGCTCTGAATCGATATCCCAACGCACATCGAGCCAGCGCTCGGGAGACTCGTCAAAATCCATCAGCGCAGGCGATTGGATCGGATAGATGGTGATGCCTTCGCCCGGCGTGAGAATGCCGACAATGCGATCACCCGGCACAGCGCCGCCATTGGGCGCAAAACGCACCGGCAGATCGCCGCCCAATCCGCGGATCGGAATGGCCTGCGAGGAATTCTCGCCATCTGCGCCCGGCACTTTGAAGACAAGGCTCGCCGCCTTTTTCAAACCGAACCAGCCGGCCTCGCTCTTTTTGACGCCCGCCTTGCGCTCGTCCTTGAAATCCGGATAGACGGCTTTCACCACATCGCCTGAAAACATTTCGCCACGACCAACCGCTGCCAAAACATCATCGATGCTTTGGCGCGCCAGACGCGGCAAGGCGCCTTTCAGTTTATCGTCGGAAAAAGTCTTCTTCGCGCGCTCAAAGGCGCGCGTCACAATTTGTCGGCCAAGGCCGGCATATTGCTCGCGCACAGCATCGCGCGTGGCGCGACGAATGGCTGCGCGGGCCTTGCCGGTGACGACAAGCGTTTCCCAAGCGGCAGGCGGAACCTGTCCCTCGGCCACAGCAATCACGACCTCGTCGCCATTTTGCAATTCGGAAAGCAGCGGCGCAATACGCCCGTTGATCTTGGCGCCCACGGCATTATTGCCGACGTCCGTATGAACCGCATAGGCAAAATCGATTGGCGTTGCACCACGCGGCAAAGCGATAAGCCGCCCTTTCGGCGTGAAGCAGAAGACCTGATCGTGAAAGAGTTCAAGCTTCGTATGTTCCAGAAATTCTTCCGGACTGTCGCCCTCGGCCAGCAATTCGATGGTGCGGCGCAGCCAGCGATAGGCGCGGCTCTCGCGCGTCAGCGCATCGACATCGCCCGCACGGCCTTCCTTGTAGAGCGCATGAGCAGCAATGCCGTATTCTGCAATGTCATGCATGTCTTGCGTGCGCACCTGCAATTCGACGCGCTGACGGCCAGGCCCGACAATCGTTGTATGCAGCGAGCGATAATCATTCTGCTTGGGCGTTGAAATATAATCCTTGAAGCGGCCCGGCACGAAGGGCCATTTCATATGGATAACGCCGATGCAGCGATAGCAATCTTCCATCGTGCCGACAATCAGGCGGAAGCCGAAAATGTCTGACAATTGCTCAAAGGCAATCGACTTGCGCTCCATTTTTTTCCAGACCGAATAAGGCGCTTTCTCACGTCCCTTCACATCTGCCACAATGCCGCGCGCGCCCAGCGCCTCGCGCAATTCATCTTCGATCTTTGCAATCAGCGCGCCATTTTTCTGACCGAGATCTTGGAGGCGCGCCTCGATCATCGCGCAGGCTTCCGGCATGAGCGTTCTGAACGAGAGATTTTCCAGCTCGTCGCGCATGTGCTGCATGCCCATACGGCCGGCGAGCG
>CANHAW010000326.1 GCA_947458675.1 Beijerinckiaceae bacterium | reverse complement strand
GCAGATTGTTTTCTCCACCGAGGAAGCGGCCCGCAGCGCCAGCGACAAAATCAAGGGCGGCGCGTCTTTTGCCGATATTGTCAAAGAACAAAATCTGTCGGACACCGACATTGCTCTTGGCACTGTGACACGCGCCTCCATGGTCGATACAGCTATGGCGGAAGCGGCATTTGCATTGAGCGAAGGCGCCGCAAGCGCGCCCGTTCAGGGTCGTTTCGGATGGGTGATCTTGCGCGCCGACAAGATCAATCTGGCCAATGTGCGCGACTATGGCGACGTTGCCGAAGAGGTCAAACGCGAATTGGCAATGAACCGCGCCCGTCCCCGCGTTCAGCAATTGCATGATGCGATCGAAGATGAACGCACATCCGGCAAGGCACTGGCAGAGGCCGCCAAAAAAGCGGGCTTCGACATTGTGACCATCGAGGCCGTGGATCAGCAGGGCCGCGATCCGGCCGGCAATCCGGTTGTGCTGACCGATCGCGATTCCGTCGTGCGCGCCGTCTTCGCCTCGGACATTGGTGTCGACAATGAAGCGGTGAATACGCGCGATGGCGGCTATGTCTGGTTTGAGATCATCTCCATCGATCCCGCCCATGAGCGCAAGCTTGATGAGGTGAAGGACGAGATTGTGGCAGCGTGGCGCGACGACGAGACACGCCGCCTGTTGAGCGCAAAAGCCGCCGAATTGGTGAAAGCCATGGAGGATGGAACCAGCATTGCCGATATTGCCAAAAACAATGGCGGGCTTGAGGTTCAGGTCAATGGCAGCGTTCGCCGCGGCGGCGCTGAAGGCCTGCCGCCGGGTGTGGTCGCGCAAGTGTTCAATGCGCCGGTGGGCACGGCAGGCTCGGCTGCAGGCGCTGAGCTGACGCGCTATGTCTTCAAGATCAATGACAGTGTCGTGCCCCCGTTTGAGGCCGACAATGAACAATCCAGAGCGGTCGCAGCCCAGCTTGCGCAGGCTTTCAGCGGCGATCTTCTGGAGCAATATCTTTCCAAACTCCAGGCCGACATCGGCGTGAAAATCAATGCAGCCGCGCTCAATCTTGCGGTTGGCGGCGGCGAGTCATTCTGAGAAACGGACACCATGTTCGAACCGTCATTCGAGGCTTTTGAAAGCGCTTATGCGGCGGGTCGGCCGGTGCTCGTCTCGACGCGCCTTGTCGCCGATCTCGAAACGCCGGTCTCCGCTTTTCTCAAATTGTCAGCGGGCCGCCCCGGCAATGTGTTCCTGCTTGAATCCGTTGAAGGCGGTGCCTCGCGCGGCCGCTATTCGATGATCGGGCTCGATCCCGATATTATCTGGCGCGCCAATGGCGAGGCCAGCGAGATCAATCGCAACGCTTTAACCGATGCGCAGGCCTTCGTGCCCTACCCCGGCAAGCCGCTTGACGCCTTGCGCGCCCTCATCGCGGAATCCGCCGTGCCTGCCTTCGAGGGCCATGACATGCCGCCCATGGCGGCGGGCGTCTTCGGTTATCTCGGCTACGATATGGTGCGCCAGATGGAGCGACTGGCGCCAGCCAAAGCCGATCCGATCGGTGTTCCTGAAGCCATGATGATCCGCCCGACACTGATGGCGGTCTTCGATTCCGTGCGCGATGAATTGAGCGTCGTCACGCCGGTGCGTCCGCAGCAGGGTGTGTCAGCGCGCGCCGCCTATGAAAGTGCGCAAACGCGGCTCGACAAAGTGGTCGCCGTGCTGGAAAGCCCGCTCGATCATGCTGCCCCGCAGGCCGATCCGCGCCTGCTCGCACAACCGCCTGCTTCCAACACGAGTGAAAACCGTTTCCTCGAAATGGTCGCCCGCGCCAAGGATTACATTCGCGCCGGCGATATTTTTCAGGTCGTGCTCTCGCAGCGTTTTACAGCGCCCTTCGAGCTTCCGGCCTTCTCGCTTTATCGCGCGCTCCGCCGCGTCAATCCTGCGCCCTTCCTCTGCTATCTCGATTTCGGCGGTTTTCAGATCGTCTGCTCCAGCCCTGAAATTCTGGTGCGTGTGCGCGAGGGGAAGGTGACGATCCGTCCCATCGCCGGCACGCGCTGGCGCGGCAAGACACCGGCGGAAGACGAGGCTTTGGCGGCCGAACTTCTCGCCGATCCGAAAGAGCGCGCCGAACATCTCATGCTGCTCGATCTGGGCCGCAACGATGTCGGCCGCGTGGCGGAAATCGGCACGGTGGAAGTGACCGACAAATTCTTTGTCGAACGCTACAGCCACGTCATGCATATTGTCTCGAATGTCGAGGGTCGGCTTTCCCCCAAACATGACAATATCGATGCTTTATCGGCGGGCTTTCCGGCCGGCACGGTCTCCGGCGCACCAAAAGTGCGCGCGATGGAAATCATCGACGAATTGGAGGCCGACAAGCGCGGCATTTATGGCGGCTGCATCGGCTATTTTGGCGCGCAGGGCGAGATGGACACCTGCATCGTGCTGCGCACCGCCGTGATCAAGGACGGCAAAATGCATGCCCAGGCAGGCGCCGGCATTGTCTACGATTCCGACCCCGCCTCCGAGCATCGCGAATGCGTCAACAAGGCAAAGGCCCTTTTCCGCGCTGCAGAGGAGGCCGTGCGCTTCGCCACGGGCGGCAAAAGGGGCCAGTGATCGCCCCTCGCCTTGACCTTGCGCGCGCCGCGCCCCAAGAAGGACGGATACAAGGTTAGCTCATGTCCAAAGTCACGCTGATCGACAATTACGACAGTTTTACCTGGAACCTCGTCCATTATCTTGGGGCGCTGGGGGCCGAGGTCGAGGTCGTGCGCAATGATGAGCGCAGCGCCGAAGATGTTTTGGCGGCCAAGCCCGATGCAATCCTTCTTTCGCCCGGACCTTGCACCCCAAGAGAGGCCGGCATCTGCCTCGATGTGATCCGCAAGGCTCATGGCGGCGTGCCGATCATGGGCGTGTGTTTGGGCCATCAGGCGATTGGTGATGCTTATGGCGGCGATGTCGTGCGCGCGCCCGAGCCGCTGCATGGCAAAATGTCCGAGATCATGCATCGCGGCGAGACTTTGTTTGCCGGCATCAATGGCCCCTTTCAGGCAACCCGCTATCATTCGCTGATTGTGGAGCGCAAAACGCTCCCCGCTGATCTTGCCGTCACTGCCGAAGCCGATGGCCTCATCATGGCTTTGTCGCATCGCACGCATCCGGTGCATGGCGTGCAATTCCATCCCGAGAGCATTGCCTCGGAACATGG
>CANHAW010000325.1 GCA_947458675.1 Beijerinckiaceae bacterium | reverse complement strand
TGCAGGCCCACCGCGCAAGCCCGCTTCGCCCTCGCCGGCCAGACGAATGCGCGTGCCGTCTTCGACGCCGGGCGGAATGTTGACGGAGAGCGAACGCTCGCGTGTGATGCGGCCTGCGCCGCGACATTGTTCGCACGGATTTTCAATTGTCTCGCCGCGCCCCTGACATGTGGGGCAAGTGCGTTCAATGGCGAAAAACCCTTGTTGCGCGCGCACGCGGCCTGCGCCGCCGCATGTGGAACAGGCTTTCGGCTTCGAGCCCGATTTCGCACCGCTTCCCGAACAGGGCTCGCATGCAGCAAGGCTCGGCACTTTGATCGTCGCCGTCTTGCCGAGATAGGCTTCTTCCAGCGTGATTTCGAGATTGTAGCGAAGGTCGGATCCGCGCTCGCGACCATTGGCGCGACCGCGTCGGCCCCCGCCCATCATGTCGCCGAACAGATCGTCGAAAATATCGGCCATGGAGGAGGCAAAACCATCGCCCATACCGCCTTGTCCGCCGCCGCCATTTTCAAAAGCAGCATGACCGAAGCGATCATAGGCAGCACGTTTCTGTCCATCAGACAGGCATTGATAGGCTTCGTTGATTTCCTTGAATTTGATTTCCGCGGCCGCATCGCCCGGATTTTTGTCCGGATGATATTGCATGGCGAGTTTGCGGAAGGCGGATTTCAGATCCGCATCGCTGGCAGTGCGGCTCACGCCAAGCGTTTCGTAAAAGTCAGCTTTGGCCATGGGTCTTGCCGTTTTCGATGTTTTTGTCGAGCTGCGAAATGATGACGGGCAGATCCTCGTTGAGTGCTGACCAAATCATGTTTCGCTCAAGCCCCGTGTCCGGACATAAAGAAGGCGGGCGGGAAAACTCCCGCCCGCTTTTCGAAGCTTAAATCAGGCCGATTTCTTCTTGTCGTCGCCGCCGACTTCCTTGAAGTCCGCATCGATGACATCGTCCTTGGGCGCAGCGCCCGCATCGGCGCCCGGCTGTGCGCCGCCTTCGGCCGCCTGGGCCTTGTACATGGCTTCGCCCAGTTTCATCGAGGCCTGAACGAGTTCATTGGTCTTGGCCTTGATGTCGTCGGCGTCCTCGCCTTCGAGAGCGGTCTTGAGAGCTGCAACGGCGCTCTCGATCGCGCTCTTGTCGGCGGCCGAAACCTTGTCGCCATGTTCAGCGACCGATTTTTCGGCCGAATGGATCATCGACTCGCCCTGGTTCTTCGCATCCACCAATTCGCGACGACGCTTGTCTTCGGCCGCATTGAGTTCGGCGTCCTTGACCATTTTATCGATGTCAGCATCCGACAGGCCGCCTGACGCCTGAATGCGGATCTGCTGTTCCTTGTTGGTGGCCTTGTCCTTCGCCGTGACATTGACAATGCCGTTCGCATCAATGTCGAAGGTCACTTCCACCTGCGGCACGCCGCGCGGGGCGGGCGGAATGCCGACGAGATCGAATTGGCCGAGAATTTTATTGTCGGCCGCCATTTCGCGCTCGCCCTGAAACACGCGGATCGTCACGGCTGTCTGGCTGTCTTCAGCCGTCGAGAAGACCTGGCTCTTCTTGGTCGGGATCGTCGTGTTGCGGTCGATCAGGCGGGTGAATACGCCACCCAGCGTCTCAATGCCCAGCGACAGCGGCGTCACGTCGAGCAGCAGCACGTCTTTCACGTCGCCCTGCAGAACGCCCGCCTGCACGGCCGCGCCAATGGCAACCACTTCATCCGGATTGACGCCCTTGTGGGGCTCTTTGCCGAAGAAGTTTTTGACGATCTCCTGCACTTTCGGCATGCGCGTCATGCCGCCGACGAGAACCACTTCATCGATCTGCGCGGCGGTGACGCCGGCATCCTTCATCGCCTTGCGGCAAGGCTCGATGGTCTTCTGGATCAGGTCATCGACAATGGCTTCGAATTTCGCGCGCGTCAGCTTCAGCGCGAGATGCTTGGGGCCGGAGGCATCGGCGGTGATATAGGGAAGATTGATGTCGGTCTGCGCAGCCGAGGACAATTCGATCTTTGCTTTTTCGGCAGCTTCCTTCAGGCGCTGCAAAGCGAGCTTGTCTTTCTTGAGATCGATGCCCTGCTCTTTTTTAAATTCATCGGCGAAATATTCGACGAGGCGCATGTCGAAATCTTCACCACCCAGGAATGTGTCGCCATTGGTCGATTTCACCTCGAACACGCCATCGCCGATCTCGAGGATCGACACGTCGAACGTGCCGCCGCCAAGATCGTAGACGGCAATCGTGCCCGAGCCCTTTTTGTCGAGGCCGTAAGCGAGAGCGGCAGCGGTGGGCTCATTGATGATGCGCAAAACTTCAAGACCGGCAATCTTGCCCGCGTCCTTGGTCGCCTGGCGCTGCGCGTCGTTGAAGTAAGCAGGAACGGTAATGACGGCCTGCGTCACGGTCTGGCCGAGATAGGCCTCTGCCGTTTCCTTCATCTTCTGGAGTGTGAAGGCGGAAATCTGCGAGGGCGAATAGGGCTTGCCGTCGGCCGTCACCCAGGCATCGCCATTGCCGCCCTTGGTGATCTTGTAGGGGACGAGCGACATGTCCTTCTGCGTCATCGGATCTTCGAATGTGCGGCCGATGAGGCGCTTGATGGCGAAGAAGGTGCGCTCGGGATTGGTGACGCCCTGGCGCTTGGCGGGCTGGCCGACGAGGCGTTCGCCATCGTCTGTGAAGGCGACAATCGAAGGCGTGGTGCGCGCGCCTTCCGCATTTTCAATCACTTTCGGCGTTGCGCCGTCCATCACGGCAACGCAGGAATTGGTCGTGCCGAGATCGATACCGATGACTTTTGCCATTGTACTCATCCTTTCTGTGGCGGAACCCACGGACCCCGAAGCGATCCGATCTGGGCCGGGCGGCGCCATGGGCGCGGGCCACGGTCCGGGTCCCCGATTATTGGCTAGCGTAAAGAGCGGGGAGGCCGTTCTGATGGAGGGGATATGGGAACGCCCCCCCAGCGCTGCAAGACGGTGCAGGGGGCTAAAAAGACAGGTTTTTGCGGTTGTTTTCCCGCCCCCCGGCGGGGAGGCCTCATTGCGGGGAGGCCGAAGGCCAAAGCGGCAATCCAAGGGCCTCACCCGAGGCCTCTGGATGGCTTGGCTTGCGCTCGCAATGACGGGCGCCGGTTTTCCTCAGACCCTATTCACCACCAGCCCGAGCTTGGGCGGCTTGTTCAGCGTCTGGAAGATCACGCAATAGCGCTCGGTCAG
>CANHAW010000324.1 GCA_947458675.1 Beijerinckiaceae bacterium | reverse complement strand
GGCGATGTCGAGCGCCTGCTTTCTCATGCGCGGGAGCTCGAGACATCGGGACTGGCGATTGAATCCTTCGGCCCCGGCGCTGTGGCCGTGCGCGAAGTGCCGGCCATTCTGGCAAAAGCCGATCCGATCCGCCTTGTGCGCGATGTTGCGGATACTTTGGCCGAGCACGGGTCGGCGACCTCGCTCGCCAAGGGCCTCGACCATGTGCTCGCCACCATGGCCTGCCATCATTCGGTGCGGGCCGGGCGTCGCATGAGCGGCGAAGAAATGAATGCTTTGTTGCGAGAGATGGAAGTAACGCCGGGCTCAGGCCAGTGCAATCATGGCCGACCGACTTATGTCGAGCTGAAACTGGCCGATGTGGAGAGATTGTTTGGGAGAAGGTAGCCGTCATTGCGAGCCGAAGGCGAAGCAATCCAGAAGCCTCACGTGGGGCCTCTGGATTGCTTCGCTCCGCTCGCAATGACGGTGCAGGGTTAAGCCGTAAACCGCACAAACAAAAGCTGCGTGTCGCCGCTCTCGCGGCGGTCGAGCAGCGTAAATCCTTCCGGCAGAGCAATCTCTGCCTCTGCTTCTTCTTCCACCACGCAGAGCGCGTCTTTCGCGAGCCAGCCGCCATCGCGCAGGGAGGCGAGTGCGCGCGGTGCGAGATCGCGTCCATAGGGCGGATCGAGAAAGGCCAGCGTGAATGGATCTTGCGGCGGCATGGGGCCGAGCTTGCTGGCATCGCGGCGCAAGATGCGCGTGACGCCGGCAAGGCCCAGTGCTTCAATATTGGCGCGCAGCAGGGCGCGGCCTTCATTGCTGTCATCGACGAAAATGGCAAGGCTCGCACCGCGCGACAAAGCCTCAATGCCAAGCGCACCTGTTCCGGCAAAAAGATCGATCACGCGCGCGCCTTCGCAGGCGTCGTCATAAGTATGCGCGAGTATGTTGAAGATTGTCTCGCGCAGACGGTCCGATGTCGGGCGCACAATGGAGGAGGAGGGGGTTTTGAGCCCCCGTCCCTTGAGCTTGCCACCGACGACGCGCATCGGCGATTACCGCGGCGCGCGCGGGCCGCGCGGGCCTTTGCCTGCAGGCTTGCCGCCCGATCTTGCACCGCCCGGACGCCCGCCCGATCGCGCACCACCCGGCTTGTCGCCGCGTGGCTTGAACTCGCCGCGCGGCTTGCTTTCGCTGCGCGAACCACCTTCGCTGCGTGACTTGAATTCACCACGCGGCTTGAACTCACCACGCGGCTTGCCTTCGCTGCGCGGCCTGCCTTCACCGCGAGGCTTGAATTCGCCGCGCGGCCTGTCCTCGCTGCGCGGACTGCTCTCGCTGCGCGCGGGGCGTTTGTCGGACCAAGGTTTGAAATCCGAGGGTTCGCGATCGCGCACATTGAAATCTGCGCCGCTTGATTTGAAAACGCGCCTGTCTTCGCTGCGCGGTTTCTCGCCGCGACGATCCTGACGCTTCGGCGCATCCTTGGCATTGCGGCCTGTGCGCGGGCGCTCGCCTGATGTGGTGTCGCGCTCTTCGGCGAAACGGCGTGCATTGCGTGTCGGGCTTTTCGCCTTGGCGCCAGGCGTCACCACGCGTTCCACCGAGACTTTGCGACCCTTGCGGTCGGCAGTCTCGGCGCGCTCGATGCGGCGACGCTCTTTTGGCGGCTCTTCGCGTGTGGCGCGCAGAACGGACACATGTTTGCGCGTGCGCGGCGCAGGGCGATCTTTGCGCGGGGGCGGCGCTTCTTCGCGCTCGCGTTGCGGGCCCTTTCCGCGCGGTGCGCGTGCGGGGCGCTCTTCTTCCTCCTCGACCGGCACGCGATCGAGAACAGCCGATTCGAAATCGGCGCCTGCTTCTTCGGCCAGTTTGGGGCCGAGCTGTTCGATGAGAATGCGCGTGCGCACTTCCTCCACCGCGCCATCTTCGAGCTCGCCGAGCTGGAAAGGCCCGTAGGAGAGGCGGATCAGGCGATTGACCGCAAGACCCAGATGTTCGAGCACGCGCTTGATCTCGCGGTTTTTGCCTTCGCGCAGGCCCATGGTGAGCCAGACATTGGCGCCTTGCACGCGATCGAGTTGGGCTTCGATGCCGGCATATTCGATGCCCTCGATCGTAATGCCCTTGCGCAATTCATCGAGCTGCGCCTGATCTGTCACGCCATTGGCGCGCACGCGATAGCGGCGCAGCCAGCCGGTGGCGGGCAGTTCCAGCACACGCGCCAAGCCGCCGTCATTGGTGAGCAGCAGCAGCCCTTCGGTGTTGATGTCGAGACGTCCGATGGAAACGAGGCGCGGCAGGCCCTCAGGCAGAGCATCGAAAATCGTCGGGCGGCCCTCGGGGTCGCGATCAGTGGTCACAAAACCGCGCGGCTTGTTGAACATGAAAAGCCGCGTGCGCTCGCGTTTGGCGATGGGCTTGCCATCGACACTGATGCGATCGTCGGGCGTCACATTGACGGCCGGGCTTTTCAGCTTTTCGCCATTCACGGCGACGCGGCCTTCTGCGATCCAGATTTCTGCATCGCGACGCGAGCAGAGGCCGACGCGGGCCATCACTTTGGCGATGCGCTCGCCTTCAAAAGCGGAGGGTGCCGCCTCGGGCGCAGATGGCGTGCGCAAAATGCGGCGCGGCTTGTCGGGCTTGCCCGCAAAAGGCCGCTCGCCGCGCTTTTCGAATTTTTTCTCGAAGGGGGCACCCTCACGCCTCGGGGCGCGCTTTTTGTCGCGCGTGTCGTCCCTCCCGGCCATGTCGCGCTTGCCGCCTTTGGCTTCAAAGTCGCGTCCGCGCGGGGCTGCGCCACGGGCCGGACGCTCGCCGCGTCCGCCTTTTTTTGCCGGTCCCGGCTTGCGCGGGCCGCGGTTTTTCTGATCTCTGTTGTCGCTCATGCGCTCTGATAGCAGGTTGCGCCCATGAAAGTCGATTGCATGACCATGCCCGATCCCCTCTCTCTTGCCTTTGAGTGCGCCCGAGAGGCAGCTGCCGCCGGCGAAGTGCCGGTCGGGGCCGTTATCGTCAAGGATGGCGAGGTTTTGGGGGCAGCCGGCAACCGGACCCTCACGGATAAAGACCCCACGGCCCATGCCGAAATTCTGGCCATTCGCCAGGCGGCGGCACGGCTGGGCTCCGAGCGCCTCATCGGCTGCGATCTTTATGTGACGCTCGAGCCCTGCGCCATGTGCGCGGGGGCCATTTCCTTCGCCCGCATCCGGCGGCTCTATTTTGCCGCGTCCG
>CANHAW010000323.1 GCA_947458675.1 Beijerinckiaceae bacterium | reverse complement strand
TGGGCGCAAACAATGGCGCTTCGAATTCCGGCATTGTCTCCGCCGGTCCCATATAGACCCAGACAAAACCGCCGGCTTCGCGCACCGGATAGGCCTTGTGCTTGACCTTTTCCATAAAGCCTGTGCCCGGCGGCTCGGAGGCCATTTCGACGACATTGCCGTCAACATCCATTTTCCAGCCGTGATAGAGGCAGCGCAGGCCGCATTCCTCGTTGCGTCCGTAAAAAAGCGAGACGCGGCGATGCGGGCAATATTCATCCATCACGCCGACGCGCCCTTCCGTATCGCGGAAGGCGACAAGATCCTCGCCCAGAATGCGCACGCGCACGGGATCACAATCGGGTTCCGGCACTTCTTCCGAGAGGCAGGCCGGCAGCCAATAGCGCCGCATCATCTGGCCCATGGGGGCCTCGCCCTCCACGCGGCAGAGAAGGTCGTTCTCGTGATCGGTCAGCATGGGCGTATCCTCTAATGCCGTTCCAGGGCGGCTTGTCTTGCTTGCCTGAATTGTTAGAAGCGGAGGAGAAGCCTGTCGAGCGCTTTCCTGTCGCATCAGACAGGGTCTGCGCGGGGAAAAAAGGCGCCAGGCGCCGGAGGGGGAGGAAGCCATGAGGCTGCAGGACAAGATTGCCATTGTGACAGGTGGGGCGCGCGGCATAGGCGCAGCCTTCAGCAAGGCTCTGGCTGCGGAGGGCGCATCCGTCATCATCGCCGATGTGCTGGATGGTGCTGGCGTCGCCCGCGAGATCGAGGCCGAGGGCGGGCGCGCCATCTATCGCCGTACCGATGTGTCGGATCGCAAATCTGTCGAAGGGCTTATGCAGGACGCCTTGTCGAGCTTCGGGCGCATCGACGTTCTGGTCAATAATGCCGCCATCTTCGCCAGCCTCGTCAAAAAGTCCTTTCTGGAAATCGAGAGCGAGGAATGGGACCGGCTGATGGCCGTCAATTTGCGCGGCCCCTTCGAATGCACGCGGGCAGTTGCCCCCCATATGATCGCAACCCGCAAAGGGCGGATCATCAATATTGCCTCGGGCACGGTTTTTAAGGGGCAGGTCGGCTTTCTGCATTACGTCACGTCCAAGGGCGGTGTGGTTGCCATGACGCGCGCTCTGGCCCGCGAGCTTGGCCCGCATCAGGTGACGGTGAACGCCATCGCGCCGGGGCTGACGATGAGTGAAATGGTCGCTGCCAATCCGCTCTGGAGCGGGGAAGCGGCACAGCCCACGGTCAAGACGCGCGCCCTTCAGCGTGACCAGATGCCGGAGGATCTGACCGGCACTCTGGTCTTTTTGGCCAGCGACGAATGCGGCTTCATGACCGGCCAATGCATGGTGGTCGATGGCGGAGCTGTGATGCGCTGAGGCTCAAAAAAGGCCTTGAATTGGGGCTTATGCTGCTTACGGCGTAGGTCGAATCGTCCGAAAGGCTCATATTTGTGGGGCAAATTGCCTCTCATGCACAAAAAACTGCGGAAAATCAGGCAAAACAGGTTCCTGCGGGGGCTTGATGTTTATATTGCGGGCTCGGGCGCGTGCCCGTTTTGATTCGCGAAGGGGAGTATCACCATGGCAAAAGCTGCTGCTAAAAAGGCCGCGCCGAAGGCCGCTCCGAAGAAGGCCGCTGCGGCGGCTTCGGGCGCCAAGGCTGCAACGATCACCGTGAAGCAGATCGCTGCTTTGCTGGCCGAAGCGCATGAAGTGCCGAAGCGCACGGCTGAGACGATGATCAACGACATGGTCGAGATCATCACCAAGAACCTCAAGAAGGGCAACCGCATCCGCATCGGCGGCCTCGGCATCCTGCAGGTTCGCAAGCGCGCCGCTCGCATGGGCCGCAACCCGGCCACGGGCGAAGCGATCAAGATCAAGGCTTCGAAGAAGGTCGCTTTCCGCGCCCTCAAGGAGCTCAAGGAAGCCGTCTAAGGCTTTCTTCTTTGCTTGAATGCAGAAAGGCCGGAGCATTGCTCCGGCCTTTTTTTGTGTCGTCAACGCGTCGTCATTGCGAGGAGCAAAGCGACGAAGCAATCCATCTGCCGTGCATTGGCTCTGGATTGCTTCGCGTCGCTCGCAATGACGCGGTGGGTGATTACACCACCTGATTATACCAGGTGAGATCGATATATTTCGCCGGCTCCGACAATTTGCCGCCCGTGCCATATTTCGAGCGCAAGGCGAGAACCGTATCGACGCCCTTCATCAGCATGCCGGCTTTCGGTGTCAGGCCGGATTTCGGCGAGAGCAGGCTGTTCATCACAGCGCCTGCGACCGGCGGCTTGATTTCCGGCATGCGCTCGAGAAGGATTTTTGTTGCTTCCTCGCGATTGGCAGGATCGAGCGTCCATTCAAGACCGGCGAGATAGCCCTTGATGAAGCCCTTCAATGCTTCCGGATTCGCCGCCGCCCAAGCGCGGCTGGCAGCAAAAGATCCGCCCTGATAATCGGCAAACAGATTGCTCGATGTATCGAGCACTTTAAATCCCTGGTTGCGCGCAATCGAGGTGAAGGGCTCGATGGTGAGCGTGCCGGCATGCGTGCCCGCTTTCACCGATTCCCAACGCTGTGGCGTCGCGCCAACCGGCACCATGGAATAATCGGCCTTGGTCAGGCCGTTCTTTTCCAGCATTTCGTAAAGCACGAAGGCAAAGCCGGTGGAGAGCGCATCGAGCGCCAGCGACTTGCCCTTGAGATCGGCATAAGTGGCAATGTCAGGCGATGTGACGAAAGCCAGTTCGACCTGCGTGGCACCCATAAAGGCAAAGAAATCGGGCGTCTGCGCCAGTTTCACAGCGCCCTGGCCTTCCTGATAGGCGACGACATTGTCGAAGGCCGTGCCGGCAATCTGAAATTTTCCCGCTGCCAGATTTTCAGCCTGGAAAGCCGAGCTCGGCGTCGTGGTGAGATTGATGCTGACGCCCGCCTTTTCGAACAGGCCTTTGTCTTGCGCAACAAAGATCGGCAGATTCGGCGCGCCGGGGAAGCAGATGATGTCGAGGCTGGTTGTCATTTTTGTCTCCCTGAATTTTGGTTCGTCATTGCGAGGAGCTCGACTCCCTCCCCCTTGAGGGGAGGGAGACGGATTTAAGCCGCAGCTTTCTTCGCGTCCTGGATTGCCTGCCAAATACGATAGGGCGTTGTCGGCATGGTGATGTCGCGCACGCCGTATTCTTTCAGCGCATCGACGACAGCATTGACGATGACCGACAGCGCCGGCGTCGTGCCGCCTTCGCCGC
>CANHAW010000322.1 GCA_947458675.1 Beijerinckiaceae bacterium | reverse complement strand
TCCCAACATCGACAGCATTCGGACCCGTGGGAGCCCAGCTCTTCCGCGGGCTTTCGGCAGGCCAAGAATTCATGCGCCAGCCCGCCATGGTGCGAGCCATGCCGATGATTGTTGTCGCACTGGTGATCCTGGTTGGTCTTGCCGCAATCCTGACCATGCGCGAACCCGCGATGACGCAGCTTTTCCCCCGCCTTGCCGAAGAGGACAAGGCGCTCGTCATGCAAAACCTCGAAGCCCAGGGCATTAAGGGAAAAATCGACCAAACGACGGGCACAATCCTCGTCCCGCGCAATGATTATCACCGTGCGCGCATTCAGCTGGCAGCAGCTGGATTGCCGAAATCATCTGCCGCCGGCTATGACATTTTGACCAACATGCCGATTGGCGCGAGCCGCGCGGTCGAACTCGTCAAGTTGAAACAGGCGCAGGAAAGCGAACTCGCCCGCTCCATTATGGAAATCCGCGACGTCGAAGGTGCGCGCGTTCACCTGGCTATTCCCGAGCGCTCGGCCTTTGTGCGCGACCAGAATCCTCCCTCGGCATCTGTTTTTCTGAAACTGGCACAAGGGCGCGCTCTGTCTCAGGGCCAAGTGCAATCGATTGCGCATCTTGTCTCTTCAAGCATTCCCTATCTGCCGGTCGCCAATGTCACCATTGTCGATCAAACGGGCGCTTTGCTGACCAATCCACAACGCGATAATGACCTCGGCCTCTCGGCCCAACAATTGGAATACAAGACCCGCATCGAAAAGATGCTGCGCGAGCGTATTGCCAATTTGCTGACACCCATCGTCGGGATCGGGAATTTCAATTCGGAAGTCAACGCCGACATCGACTTCACACGAACAGAACAAACCAACGAAACCTATGATCCCAACATGCAGGCTATCAGAAGCCAGCAGGAAACGATCCAGGAATCGTCTGATGGTCGCGCCCGCGGCGTTCCTGGGGCTACATCGAACCAGCCGCCTAACACGCCTGCCCTCACCGCAACACCCCCCGGCGGCGGAACCGCGCAGACAGCCGACAATTCACGTGCGCGTTCCAGCACAACGGTACGCAATTTCGAAGTGAGCCGCGAGGTCCGCTCGACAAGGCGCGCTGTCGGCGAGATCAAGCGCATCTCCCTTGCTGTGGTCGTCCGATCTGCAATGGTGGCGGACGAAAACGGCCGCATGGTCGAAAAGCCTTTGTCGGATGACGAACGCAATCGCATGACCCAGCTTCTCCAGGAAGCCGTCGGCTATGTTCCCGATCGTGGCGACAAGATCACTCTCATTTCGAGCTCCTTTGCCGAAATGCAGAAACTGGAAGGTCGCTCTTGGTATGATGCCCCGTGGCTTGAGGACGCGATCAAACAGATCGTCATCGTTCTGATCCTCGGAGTGGTTGTTCTGGGCGCACTCAAGCCCTTCCTTGAACGCCTCCTCGACCGCTCAATGGCGACATCGATGCGCTCCGAAGACCCAATCGTCGGCGAAGGCGAATCGATTGAAGTCCGTGAGGGCGAAACGCTTGAAGACATCAAAGCCCGCCTCAAACCGAAGAAGAACGCCATTTCGGCCGAGCTTCTCGATACGGCGAACACCTATGATGACAAAATCACCCTTATCCGTATGTTGGTCGGTGACGATTCCGCCCGCGTGACGGCGGTGCTGAAGTCACTCATCCAACGTGATATGTAATAAGACAAGGACGGAAACGTATAATGGCTGACGCGCTTCCAGTTCCCCCTTCCGAACAGGAATTGCCAACGACGCGGCTCCTCTCGGGCACGCAGAAATGCGCGATCCTGATGCTTTTGCTCGGCGAGGACGAGGCCTCGGAAATCCTGAAAAACCTGTCGCCCCGTGAGGTGCAGCAGCTCGGCTCCGCCATGTATTCTGTTGCGGAAGTCGATCAGGAAACTGTCAACCTCGTGCTCGATGAATTCCTGTCCATCATCAAGGCACAAACATCCATCGGCCTTGGCGCCGACACCTATATACGCCGCATGCTGATCAAGGCTCTCGGTGAGGATAAAGCCGGCTCTGTTCTGACACGCATCACACCGTCGAGCAGCGCTCATGGAATTGAAATTCTGCAATGGATGGACGCACGATCAATTGCTGAAATGATCGAAAGCGAACATCCGCAGATCATCGGCCTCATTATTGCCCATCTCGATTATGCCGTCGCAGCCGATGTTCTCGTATTGCTGCCGGATGACAAGCAAGCCGAGGTACTTCACCGTATCGCCACGCTTGATTCTGTTCAGCCAGAAGCGATTGAACAACTCGAAAAAGTCATGCAGCTGCAGTTCCAGGCCAATACATCGCTCCGCGCCTCGAAGATCGGCGGCGTCAAGGCGGCGGCCAAGATCATGAACTTCACGCAATCGGCCACAGAATCGCGCATCATGCGCAACCTTGTTAAAATTAATAAGGATCTGATGACGGACATTCAGGAAAACATGTTCGTCTTCGAAAATCTCACTGCGGTCGACGACAAGAATCTCGGCGTCCTCATGCGCAATATCGAGCCGGAAGATCTGGCTATCGCCCTGAAGGGCGCAGACGAGCGCCTTCGCGACAAGATTCTTGGTTGTATGTCGGCTCGTGCCGCCGCCTCCATTATCGATGAAATGGAAGCCAAGGGCCCGATGCGCGTGACCGAAGTGCAGGAAGCTCAGAAGCGGATCATTGCAGTAGCCCGCAAGCTGTCGGACGCCGGCACGATGGTTCTCGCAGGACGTGGCGACGATTATGTCTGATCAAGCAGCACAAAGGCGGATACCGCTGGCCGAAGTTGCGGACCTTGTTCCGCGTGGTGGCGAGTTTAATCTCAATGACCGGTTTTCACCGGCGTCAGAGGTTGCGTTTATTCCCTGGAACAAGGGCAGTTTCAAACCGATTGAAACTGTGGCTGCAAACGCAGTCGACGATCTGTTGCCGCCGGCTGATTCACATGAATCGCAAATCGACACTGCAATTCATGCGGAGGCACCGCCGCCACCGCCACCGCCCCCACCCGAGCCCACCGAGCCGCCACCAAGTCCCGAGGAAATTCTCGCGGCCATTGAAAAGGCTCGTGAGGATGGTCGTGCTCTTGGGTACCAGCAAGGCCTGGATGCATCGCGTCGGGAGTTGGGCGATGCGATAGCAAGTTTGCGCAAGCTCGAAAGCGAATTGATGTCGCTCGCGCGCGATTCCTTTGAGCGCAATGCGGAGATTATGGCGCGGCACGTACGGCGTC
>CANHAW010000321.1 GCA_947458675.1 Beijerinckiaceae bacterium | reverse complement strand
CTCCAAGGAAATCGGCCAGGCCATGGCCGCCAAGGACGCCGCCCGCGCCGATGCGCTGAAGGCGGAAGTCGCGGCGCTCAAGACGCGCATGGCCGAACTGGAAGTCGAGGAGAAAAAGGCCGTCGCCGATCTCGAAGCGGCTTTGTCGGAAATTCCCAACACGCCGCTCGCCGATGTTCCTGATGGTCGCGACGAGCATGACAATGTTGAAGTGCGCCGCTTCGGCGCGGCCCGCAGCTTTGCCGCCGGCTTCACGCCAAAAGAGCATTTTGAAATCGGTGAGGCTTTGGGCCTGATGGATTTCGAGGCGGCGTCGCGCATGTCGGGTGCGCGTTTCGTTGTGCTGAAAGGCGCATTGGCGCGCATGGAGCGCGCCTTGATGCAATTCATGCTCGATCTGCACACCGAGCAGAACGGCTATACGGAAGTCAATCCACCGCTGCTCGTGCGCGATGACGCCATGTTCGGCACGGCGCAATTGCCGAAATTCCGCGACGATCAGTTCCGCGCCGGCGATGATTTCTGGCTCATCCCGACCGCCGAAGTTTCGCTCACCAATCTCGTGCGCGAACAAATTCTCGATGAGACCGCATTGCCGATGCGCGTGACGGCGGGCACGCCCTGTTTTCGCGCCGAAGCCGGATCGGCGGGGCGCGACACGCGCGGCATGATCCGCCAGCATCAATTCACCAAGGTTGAACTGGTCTCGGTCACGCGGCCGGAAGATTCTTCGGCCGAACATGAGCGCATGACCGCTTGCGCCGAGGAAGTTTTGAAACGTCTCGGCCTGCATTATCGCGTCATGGCTTTGTGCACGGGCGATATGGGCTTTGCCTCGCAGAAAACCTACGATCTCGAAGTCTGGCTGCCCGGCCAGAAAGACGGCGACACACAAGGCCGTTTCCGCGAGATTTCATCCTGCTCGGTGTGCGGAGATTTTCAGGCGCGCCGCATGAATGCGCGTTATCGCCCCAATGGTGAAAAGACGACGCGCTTTGTCCATACGCTGAATGGTTCGGGCATAGCGGTCGGCCGCGCTCTGGTTGCCGTGCTTGAAAATTACCAGAACGAAGACGGCTCCGTGACAGTGCCTGACGCGCTGCGTCCTTATATGGGCGGGCTGGAGAAGATTACGAAGGCGTAAAGCCGCCGCCTCGTCATTGCGAGGAGCGAAGCGACGAAGCAATCCAGAAGCTGCAAGACCGGACTGGATTGCTTCGCTTCGCTCGCAATGACGAACGAAAGGAAGTTGAAGCAATGCGCATTCTGATCACCAATGACGATGGCATTCATGCCGAGGGCCTGAATGTGCTCGAGCGTATTGCGCGCACGATCACCGATGACATTGTCATTGTTGCGCCCGAGACCGATCAATCCGGCGTGGCGCATTCTCTCTCCCTCAACGATCCTTTGCGCCTGCGCCATGTCGGCCCGCACCGCTATGCGGTGAAAGGCACGCCGACCGATTGCGTCATCATGGGCGTGCGCAGGATCATGCGCGACAATCCGCCTGACCTCGTTCTGTCGGGCGTCAATATCGGGCACAATCTGGCCGAAGACGTCACTTATTCGGGGACGATTGCAGCAGCAATGGAAGGCACTTTGCTTGGCATTCGCTCCTTTGCCTTGAGCCAGGGCTATCCGCCCGGCCAGCGCGAGCAGGCGCCCTTCGATTGCGCTGCGGCTCATGCCCCCAAAATCCTGGCCCGCCTGATCGACCAGCCGCTCGATGCCGGGATCCTCGTAAACATCAATTTCCCGAGCTGCGCGCCGGAGGCGGTTCGGGGAACATCGGTCACTGTGCAGGGGCGGCGCGATGCCACCTATCTGGAACTGGACGAGCGCTTCGACGGGCGGCACAATCCTTATTACTGGATCGGATTCTCGCGTCAGCGTTCGACGCCGGCGCGCGGTACCGATCTGGAGGCCATTGCCGACCAGCGGATCTCCATCACGCCGCTGCGGCTTGACCTGACGGACGAGCCCTCCGTGACGCGGCTGGCGGCGGATTTCGCCTGAGGGAGGGGCAGGGCGAGGAATGGAATACGATCTTTTCCAAGCCGACCGGGGGCGTTCCGACGAGCAGGCGCAGGCCACGATGCAATTTCTGCTCCGCCTGCGCGAGCGGGGCATTGCCAATGTCGCCGTGCTGCGGGCGCTCGAAACCTTGCCGCGCGAAAATTTCGTCCCCCATCGCCATGCCGATCTCGCCTGGCGCGATATTGCCCTGCCCATCCCCTGCGGCCAGACCATGCCCGAGCCCTATCTCGTCGCGCGCATGGCGGAATCTCTGCAGATCATGTCGCGGCATCGCATTCTGGAAATCGGAACCGGCAATGGCTATTCGGCCGCCATTCTCAGCCGTCTGGCCCGCCAGGTTGTAACTGTTGAGCGCTTTCGTTCGCTGGCTCTGGCGGCGGAAACAAGGCTTGCCGGTCTGGGGCTCGGCAATGTGCGCGTCTTCCACGGCGACGGTCTGGCGCTCGGCGATGAGCTCGGCAGTTTCGACCGGATCCTCATCCAAGGCGCGGTCGAAGCCGTGCCGGAAAATATCGCCGCGCGTCTCGTTGAGGGCGGGACGATTGTTTATGGCGAGCGTCCGGCGGGATCGAAAGAGACGAACCTGATCCGCCTGTCCCAAAAGGCCGGCGCGTGGACGCGCGAGCGAATCTCATCCTGCCGTTTGCAGCCTCTTGTTGCAGGCGTGTCGGCTGCTTGATGCGGCGCGGGCCCTGCATCCATTTCTTTCCGCAAAAAAGACACAAATTATGTGTGTCGGGGCGTGAGTTTCGTTCATCATAAACGCCTCTTTAACCTTAGGCGTGCTCAAGTCGCCCAGTCGAATTTGCACGAGCTTGGGTTGCGTTATGAGTCATACAGATCGTTTTGGCTTTCTTCGTTCTGCTTCCCGTCTTGTGTTGGCGGGTGCTGCTGCCGCTCTCCTGGCGGGTTGTTCCTCGGACTTCAGCCGCTTCGGCGATGCGGGTCCATTCCAGCCTTCAGCGCGTATGGATCGTTCTGCTTCGAGCGCGCCCGCTCAGCAGTTCGCCGCCGCGCCATTGACGGCCGTTCAATCTGCTCCGCTTTCTGCACCCGTTCAATCGGCGCCGCTCGATCCGCCGGTTCAGGCATCTGCACCCATGCGCGCTCAGGCTGCGCCAGCTGTTGCAGCCCAGTCCGCTCCCGTTCGCGCCGCCCCGCAGGCTGTTGCTCAGCCGCGTCAGGCACAGGCCGCGCCGGTCGCT
>CANHAW010000320.1 GCA_947458675.1 Beijerinckiaceae bacterium | reverse complement strand
GTATCTGCGCCTGAGCCTGTTGCGCCGACCGCGAGTTCCATCGTCCGCAGATCTTGCATCTTCTGGACTTTGGCATCCTTGCGTGCGGCACAGACGCTTGTGTCTTTATCGGGGCTGCCGATCCAAGTCATTTTTTGCGGATCGAGCAGCACATTCTGTCCGCCGAGCAGCGGCTCAAGCGGAATGCCGCGATTGATCAGGCCGAAAACCGTGCCATCGCGCGGCGCGCTTGTGGCCAGATGATTGGCGAGTTTCAACGTGCCGGCCCCCGGCATGTTTTGCGGCACCATATTCGGCTCGCCGGGCATGTGGCGGGTCATATGTCGGGCCAGCAGGCGCGCCCAGACATCATTGGCGCCACCGGGCCCAAAACCGATCAGAACAGATATTGTCTTGCCCTTGTAGAATTCGGCTTCGCCTTGCGCGAGGGCAGGGGTGGCGGTGAAACAGGCAAGCAAAGCAAACACGGAAAGCATGCGTGACATGGCTCATTCCCCGTGAATTGAAGAAAGGGCGCGCGATATGCGCGCCCTTTTAAAAATCAGTCGCGAATGTCTTGCAGGAACCATTCGGTCGGAATTTCGCGGCCTCTTCCCAGCTGGCGGGCCTGTTCATAGACAAGACCGCCGACAGAGGAGAATTGCAGGCCCTGATTGCCGACATTGCGATAGAAGGTGATCTGGTCGCGGCTGGTGCGGCCTTTGCACTTGCCGGTCACGAGATCGGCGAAGTCTGGCTTGTCTCCGCCCTTGCCGCGATCCATGAATTCGGGATTGTCGCCACCGAAACCGGGCTGCGGGTTTTTTTCCGGAATACGCTTCATCTGCTCGACGCTGCCACCAATATAAGCGGCGGGCGACAATCCGCGCTCGGCCTGAAAACGCTCTGTCTGCTTCATCTGCAAACCGGCTGTGCCTTGCCGAACGACAACGTCGAATTTGTTCATCGCGGCGTCGGGCATTTCGCGCCGTCCGAGATTGGTGACGTGTTGGCCCGGCCGCAGCCAGTCCGCATCATAGACAGGTTTCATACTGTCGGTTGCCGAAGAGACAATATCGACGCCATCGAGTGCCGCTTTGGGATTGTCGACAGCGATCACTTCAATGCCGAGTTTCTTCGACATTTCTTCCGCATAGGCTTCGCGGTTTTTCGGATTGGGGCTGTAGATCTTGCATTGTTTGATGTCGCGCACGCAGCTGAAGGCTTCGAGAAAAGTGCGTGCCATGCCGCCAGAGCCCAGCATGCCCACGACATGGGAATCCTCGCGCGAGAGATATTTGACACCAATGCCCGCACCGCCGCCAACGCGCATATGCTGCAGCACGCCGTCATTGATGAAGGCCAGAGGCAGACCGTTTTTGGTCGAGATGAGATAGATCACGCCGCAATAAGTGCCCGGCTGTCCGCAATATTTGTCTTCCGTCCAGCCACCGTCCTGCGTCTTCGGCCAGGTGATAATGTCGGACTTCATGCGAATGGCGAAATAGCCGTCATTGGCGCCTTCCATCGAGCCCCAGCGGAAATAGCCGTCTTCGCGTTCGCAGGGAAAATACATGTCGATGCGCGGGCGATGGATCGCGCCGCCTTCAGGAAGTTTGCGAAACGCTTCCTCCTGGACGCGGATGCAATCCTTCATGGTCAGAATGTCGGATACGGTCGCATTGTCGATGATGAGCATGTGTCCTCCCTGTCTTTTGTTGTTTGAGAGACTATAGGGCAGGTCTTGCGACTTAGACGAGGGGGTGATGGAAATTGCCCGGTTTTTCTCATCCGCTCATGTTCTGGCTGGCATCTTCCGGGGGAAGAGCGCGGAAAAAATCGTACTTGCAATAGTTTAGCTTGTCCCCCCAAGGCAGTTCGATGGGTCCCTGCATCGCGCCGGCTTTGTTCTTTTCCCAGAAAAAGCCACGGCCGGAGGTGTCTGTCGTCTGTCCCCGATCCTTTTGCCGCCGGGGAGGCCTCGCCACTCCGCGCTCCGGCGACCATTGAACCCAAGCATTGATGTGGCCGTCCGGTCACATGGCTGTGCTTTCATGTCAGAGCGTGGCACCCGCCCATTGTTCGTGCGTTGTCCGGTGCTTCCGGAGGGTTTGCCATGCGCTTTTTGCTCGCTTTGTCCGCTTTTGTGCTGCTGTCTGCCTGTTCAAACCGGGTGGATCATTATGGCTCCATGCATACGCATAAAATGGCGGGCATGCCGGGGGATCATTATGTCTGGGCGCGCAATGATGGGCGGCGCATGTCGAGCGATCCGGCTCTGCTGCGGCAGGGGCAGGCCGATCAGGCGGCCTGTCATGCCATCGCAAGCACACAGGGTACGCTGAACATGCTGGCTTTTGTCTATTGCATGGAGACACGCGGCTATTCCCGCCGCCAAGCTTGAGCTTGGCCTAAGGGAGGTGGCGCGCGCTCTTGTCGCTTGCCGGCTAATGCGACATAAACAGGCATCCAATTGCGGATAGTCTTGTTGCATTGTCGCTGAGGTCTTGAGCTCGAGCGCGACGCACCTCCCGCCGGGAAGATGGTTTCTTGACGATTGCTATTTCCATTTCAGTGCAGGATGGCGTGGTTCTGGCCTCCGACAGTGCGGTCGAGCATCGCGGCCAGATCTATTATTCCGCTGAGAAAACCGTGCAGCTCATCAAGGGCCTGCCCATCGGCGCTCTGGTTGCCGGCGATGCTGCGATCAACAACAAGGCTTTCATCGATGTGCTGAAGGATTTCGGCGCGCAGCATTCCTTGCGCAATGGCGCGAATTATTTCGACAAGAACAGCTATACGGTGGAAGCCGTCGTTCGCCGCCTGCAGGATTATCTGCGCTCCATGGCCCCGATGCAGGTGGCCAAGCTCCGCTCAACTTTGATCATCGGCGGCTATTCCGCCAATTGCGGAACGCCCGAAGTCTGGAATCTCGTTTTCGACTCGCGCGAGGGCGTGAGCGTGTCGCAGGTCTGGTCGCCCACCGAATATGGTATTTGCTGGGAGGGGTCGGGCGAATGCCTGCATCGTCTCATGAGCGATGAATTCAGCGCCGGTGAGGGGACGAATGAAATCTCGAGCCCGACTCTGGTAACGCCGGGCATGCCCATTCACGATGCCATCGCGCTGACGAAATTCCTGATGGAAGCGACAATCGGCTATGTGCGCTTCCGCGTCGATCTGCAGCCCAAGACGGTGGGCGGGCCCATCGATATAGCGGTCATCACCCGCCACGAGGGTTTTCGCTGGGTGCAGCGAAAAAAGCTCTCGTCG
>CANHAW010000319.1 GCA_947458675.1 Beijerinckiaceae bacterium | reverse complement strand
TCTGGCGGCCTCGCGCGCCATGAAAACCACACGCGTGGGCGGCGGACATCCCGAATATAAAGTGCTGGCCGATGCAAAGGGCGACGAGCCGCGCGCCGCCTATCAGCAGGATCTGTGGCATTACACAGTCGCCAAAATGGTCGATGCCTGCGCGTCAGCCGGCATCAAGCCGTTTTACGGACCCTTTGGCGATTTCGCCGATTCCGCTGCCTGCGAAGCGCAATTCCGCAACGCCTTTCTGATGGGCTGCGCCGGCGCCTGGACGCTGCACCCGAGTCAGATCGCCATTGCCAAAAAAGTCTTCTCGCCCGATCCGGCAGAAGTGGCTTTTGCCTTGAAGATTCTGCAAGCCATGCCGAACGGCACGGGAGCTGTGATGATCGACGGCAAAATGCAGGATGACGCGACCTGGAAACAGGCGAAAGTCATGGTCGATCTCGCCCGGCAGGTGGCCGCGCAAGACAAGGAATTTGCGGCAAAGGCGGGCTTGTAACGCTCGTCATTGCGATGCAATGACGAGCCGGGGCCGCGCCCCGCCCATTTGACACACTCCTCCTGCGGTCGTACGCAGACGCCCCGCAGGGGAGCTCTATGGAAGCGCGCGTCGCCAAATTCCGCATCGGACAGGTCGTCAAGCACCGGAAACATCCATTCCGGGGCGTGATTTTCGATGTCGATCCGGTCTTTGCCAATACAGAGGAATGGTGGCTGGCCATACCCGCCAGCTCACGCCCCTCGAAGGATCAACCCTATTACCACCTGCTCGCCGAGAATGCGGAGACGGAATATATCGCCTATGTCTCCGAGCAAAATCTCCTGCCCGATGAGGCCGGCGGGCCTTTGCGCCATCCCCAGCTGCCCGACATGTTCGAGCCCCTGCCCGATGGCAATTACAAGCTGCGCATGATCGGCGGACATTAAAAAAAAAACGGCGACCGAATGGTCGCCGTTTCGATTTCATATGAAACAATTCGCAGATTAACGCGCGCCCGCCGGAGCGCCGCCAGCAGGAGCGCCACCTGGTGCACCGGCTGGAGCGCCACCTTGCGATTCAAGCGCCTTGCGCTGCTCTTCGGCGCGCTTCTGCAATTCCAGCTCAAGCTTGCGCTGCTGATCTTCGAGAACCTTGGGATCGATCGGCGCGCCATCAAAGGCTTTGGCGAAACCGGCAAGCGGGAGAACGAAGACCACTTCATTATTGGCCTGATTCTTGACCGAGATGTTGAGCACATTGCCCTTCTTCATCTGGTCGATGGTCTGGCCGCGCACTTTGGATTCAGCAAAGCAGCCATTCGGGAAGCAGATTTCAAATCCGCCTTCCTGCGTCGCGCCCTTATCGATCGAGAAGCGGAAACCCGGACGCAGCATGAGCGCAACCGGAAGCAGCAGACGCACAATGCGCTGCTCATCGCCCTTCACATCATAGACGGCGACCGCCAGAACCGGCGGCTGATCGGCAGACGTGCCGAAATCGCGCGTCGTGTAGCAAATGTCCTTATTGGCCATCTGGTCGCGACCGCAGACCTTTGTCCATTCACCCTGCGAGGGCTGAAGCTCGACGCGCACCTGACCCGGCTGCTCACCCTGCGGCTGCTGCTGCTGGGCCGGAGGCTTCTGCTGGGCCGGCGGGGCCGGCGGCTTCTGCTGGGCAAAGGCAGCGACGCCCGTGAACGTCATGCCGACGGCGAGAACGGCCGCGCCGAGGCGTTTCGTGAAAATGGGCATCGAAAATCCTTTCATGAACGGCAGCATCGGCCAGGCCGGTGAAGGCGCCGCTCATCGCGTTTGATTGCGGCGAGAGAGTGACCGTCGCCTCTTTATCCCCTTCGGCCTGAGCTTTCCAGACCGCCTTGGGCGGTTTCCTCAAAAAGTCGGCATTTTCCGCACCGCAAATGCCCTGAGGCGCCGCTTTCGCAAGCCGGCGGCACGCCCTAGTGTCCCGCCCATGAAGGGATTAGCGATTCGACCGATTCTCGCCGCCTGCCTTCTGGCATTGGCCGGGGGCGAGGTCCGGGCCAATGAGCCCGGCATCCCGCGCCATGGCATTGCCATGCATGGCGAGCCCGCTTTGCCGCCCGATTTCGCTCACCTGCCCTATGCCAATCCCGATGCGCCCAAGGGCGGCCGATTGTCGATCGGCTTTCAGGGGACGTTCGACAGTCTCAACCCCTTCAACGTGAAGGCGGGATCTGCGGCCCAGGGGCTCAACACCAATATTTTCCAGACATTGATGACGCGCTCGCTCGACGAGCCCTTCACCCTCTATGGCCTGATCGCGCAGACCATTGCGACCGACGAAGCTCGCGAACAAGTCACCTTCCGCCTCAACCCCGCTGCACGCTTCTCGGACGGCACGCCGATCCGCGCGCAGGACGTGCTCTTTACTTTCGACTTGCTGAAAACCAAGGGCCGCCCGCAGCAGCGCGCCGCCTATGCGCTGGTGAAAAAGGTCGAAGTGAAAGACGACACGACCATCGCCTTCGACCTGACCGGCAGCAACGATCGCGAATTGCCCCTCACATTGGCCCTCATGCCCGTGCTGTCGAAAAAGCACACGGATGCCGAGCGTTTCGCCGAGACGAGTCTCGACATTCCCGTCGCCTCCGGCCCCTATCGCATCGAGAGCATGCGTCCGGGTGAAAGCCTGATCCTGAAACGCAACCCGGATTATTGGGCCAAGGATCTGCCCATCCATCGCGGCCTGTTCAATTTCGATGAAATCCGCATCGAATATTTCCGCGATGCCGCTGCACTCTACGAAGCCTTCAAGGGCGGGCTTGTCGATTATCGCGACGAGACAAATCCAACCCGCTGGCTCTCAGGCTATGATTTTCCGGCGATGAAAGCAGGCAAAATCGCCAAGGCGAGCCTGCCGCTTGGCATTCCCAAAGGCATGACCGGTTTTGCCTTCAACACGCGCCGCGAGATTTTTCGGGACATGCGCGTGCGCGAGGCGCTTGGCCTGATGTTCGATTTCGAATGGGTGAACGCCAAACTTTACGGCGGTCTTTACCGCCGCACGACGAGTTTCTTCGACGAGAGCGAATTGGCATCCACCGGGCGACCGGCCAATGAAAGAGAACGCGCGCTGCTGGCACCTTTCCCCGGCGCGGTGCGAGAAGATGTTTTGGAAGGCAAATGGACGCCACCGCGCACCGACGGATCGGGGCGCGACCGCGAGCCCGCGCGCAAGGCGCTTGCGATTTTGAAAGAGGCCGGATTTGTGCTGGCAGACGGCTCGCTGGTTTCACGCGCAACCGGACGCCCGCT
>CANHAW010000318.1 GCA_947458675.1 Beijerinckiaceae bacterium | reverse complement strand
CGATCTTTTCAATCTCGGCCAGAGCGGTTGCAAATTCCTGCTCTTTGTCATGGGCAATCCGCTTCTCGAAGGCCGCCAGAATCTCTGCCTTGGTGCGCCCTTTGACAGCCATGATGAACGGAAAACCGAACCGCGCTTTATAGGCGTCATTCAATTGCGTGAAGCGCAACCGTTCTTCATCGGTCAACATGTTGAGGCCGGCGGAAGATTGCTCTTTGGTGGAATCGGCGGTGAGCCGTCCGGCTGCATGCAATTTGCCGGCGAGATCGGGATGGGCATTGATCAGCGCCAGCTGCATGTCGCGCGAGGCCGCGCGCATGATCGCCGTCATCTCGGCATGCAGGCCCTCGGCCGTATCGCTCTGCACTCCAAGGCCGCGATCATAGGCGCCCTCGGCGACCCATTGCGAATGTTCGAAAATGCCGCCGAAACGGGCGATAAAATCCTCGCGGGACAGGGTACGAACGATCAATGTGCCAACTCCGCTTACGCTGGGCCTGCCCGAAAGATTGCGCAGACGAGGCCGGATGTCTAATCATGCTCCCAGCATGCAACGTCAGGCCGGGCAGGCCAAGGGATTCGATATGTCTTCTTCTACTCCAGGCGGACGACTGAGCACACATGTCCTCGATACGGCAGCGGGCAAGCCGGCGGCAGGCGTCAAGATCACGCTCAAGGCCATTGGTGACAATGGCGAGAGCCGCACCCTGTCGCAGCATGTGACCAATGCGGATGGGCGCTGCGATGCGCCGATCCTGTCAGGCGAGGCGCTGCAGACGGGCGTCTATGAATTGATCTTCGAAATCGGCGATTATTTCCGGGCCCGTGGCGTTGACCTGCCCGAACCGGCTTTTCTCGATCGCATTCCAATCCGTTTCGGGATTGGCGATGCCAAAGCGCATTATCACGTGCCGCTGCTCGTCTCTCCCTATGGATATTCGACCTATCGAGGCAGCTGAATGCCATCGGGCCGCAGCCGGATTGCAATCATCGGCGAGGCGCTTGTCGATGATGTGCCCGATGCTGCGGGACAGCGCAAAGATGTGCCTGGCGGCTCGGGATTGAATACGGCTCTTGCGGTTGCGCGACTTGGCCTGCCGGTTGCGCTTTGTGCTTCGCTGTCGTCGGATCAATCAGGCCGAAATCTTTCATCCTTTCTTGCCCGCGAGGGCGTGGATCTCTCTTTCGCGCAGATCAGCAAAAAGCCATGTCCGCGCGTCATCGTCACCCCCGGGGCAGATGGATCACCGACCTATGATCTGCGCCTTGCGGGCAGCGCATTGGACGATGCGCCCGACACTTGGTCGCTGCCGGGCGATCTCCTGCATCTGCATGCCACATCTTTTGCCGCCACAGCAGGCGCGCAGGGCCAGGCTGCTCTTTGCGCCATGCAACAGGCGCGCAATCGGGCATCGACGAGTTTCGATCCAAATATTCGCAAAGCCATCCTGCCGGATATGGCGCAGACGCGCGCTCTTGTCGCCCAGCGCATTGCCTGCGCCGATCTCGTCAAGGCCAGCGCAGAAGATCTTGATCTCATCGGCGCAGGCACAGATCTGCTCGCGCAATGGCGCAATATGGGCGCAAAACTCATCGTCGTGACGCAAGGCGCTTTGGGCGCAACGGCTTTTTTTGGTGCGCAGGAAATTCATGTGCCAAGCCCGGCCGTCGCCACACGCGACACGGTGGGAGCGGGTGACACTTTTATGGGCGCCATGCTCATGGCCATGCAGGCAGATGGAGCTCTGGGGCGCTCAACTTTCACATTTGCGCCCGAAAATATTGCTCGCTGGCTGGAATTCGCCACGCGTGCCGCATCGATCAATTGCACACGTATCGGCGCAGATCCGCCACGCCTGGCGGAATTGGACCCGTGATCGAAAACCCGATTTATGTTGCGCCGCTTGCCGGAAGCGCCTAGAGAGGCGCGCCACAGCTGAAGGAAATCACATGCGTCCCTCCAAACGCGCCATCGATGAAATGCGCCAAGTCACGTTGGAACGCGCTGTTGCGCGTTATGCGGAAGGGTCGTGTCTGGTGAAATTCGGCGAGACGCATGTGCTTTGCACAGCCTCGCTGGAGGACAAACCGCCAATGTGGCTGCGCGGCCAGGGCCGCGGTTGGGTCACTGCCGAATATTCCATGCTGCCGCGCGCCACAGCGACGCGCACGCGCCGCGAAGTGACCGCCGGCAAGCCCTCGGGCCGCACACAGGAAATTCAGCGCCTGATCGGACGCTCTTTGCGCGCTGTCGTCGATCTGCAGGCTTTGGGCGAGCGCCAGATCACCATCGATTGCGATGTCTTGCAGGCCGATGGCGGCACACGCACAGCCGCCATTACCGGCGCCTGGGTGGCGCTTTACGATTGCCTGAAATGGATGCGCTCGCGCTCCATTATCAAGGACATGCCGATCCGCGACCATGTCGCTGCCGTGTCCTGCGGTGTGACGCTCGGACAGGCTGTTCTCGATCTCGATTATGCGGAAGATTCCACCGCCGAGACGGATGCCAATTTCGTCATGACCGGCACAGGCGGTCTGGTTGAAATTCAGGCCACGGCGGAAGCCGCCATTTTCACCGAAGAGCAGCTCGCGGGCATGATGGGCCTCGCCAAAAGCGGCATAGCCCGCCTTGTCGATCTGCAAAAAGCCGCCATCGCCTGAGAGGATGGGCGTGCCGATTGAACGGCAGCTGAGCGCCCCCACCGGAACACGCGGGCCGGGAATTTCATCCGGCACCCTGCCCCTTGGATTGATTTTTCAGCCCTGACGCCTGTCCGCGCCAGGGGGGCGACCCCTGCCGCCAGTAAAAAGCGCCAAAAGAGGCGGGATGCCTCATTGCCTTTGGATGGGATGTAACATTATAACATCCAGATCCTGAGTTCCGAGTTTCCCGTGCACGATCACAGCCACCACGACCATGACCACGGCGCGCATGACCACGACGCACATGCACCGGCTGGTCCCCGCCCGGCGCCTTTGCGCATGTCCTGGCTGCGCCAATCGGCGTTCCAGCGGCTGGCGACGGCAGGTTTTGCCATTGCGGGTCTGTGGCTTGCCGTCTTCTGGGCGATCACATGAATGCGCCCCAAAATATTGCCGCCGGCACGGCGATCCGCCTCGACGATCTGACGCTTGGCTATGATCGCCACCCCGCCGTTCATCATTTGAGCGCCGCGATCCCGGACGGTAGCCTCGTGGCGGTGATCGGACCCAATGGTGCCGGCAAGTCGACGCTTCTCAAAGCCATTGCCGGTGCATGTGCGTCGTGGT
>CANHAW010000317.1 GCA_947458675.1 Beijerinckiaceae bacterium | reverse complement strand
GTCGCCGCATCGCCGTCCTGCGCATCGACCTCGCGTGTGCCTGACACGCTGGCCTCTCTGCCAATCGGCGCGTCGCAGGCAAACTCATCTTGTGCGGGATGGCCATGAACGCGCACCAGATAGATTTTTGCGATGCGACCTTCAGCAAAGGCGCTCTGCAGCCGCCCGGCGAAGTGACGGCTGCGTGCGGCGATCACAAGGCCCGTTGTATTGGCATCAAGCCGATGCGCGGGACGCAGTTTCTGCGGTCGGTAAACTTCATCGAGTGCATGCTGCAATGTGTTGCGCGTGTAGCGTCCGCCCGCATGCATGGGCAAGGGTGCGGGCTTGTTCAGCACCACCAGCGCCTCGTCTTCGTGAAGCACTTCGATATTGCTCGCGACATCTGGCTCAATGATCTGCGGATGGCGATGCAGCAGACGATCGCCAGCGTGCACAATGTCTGTTGCGCTGAGCGCCTGATGGTTTGAATCGAGCAGATGGCCCGCGCGACATTGCTCTTCCCAATGTTCTGCGGGCCTATGCGCCAGCAAACGAGAGAAGGTTTCCAGCACAGTGAAACCTTCGCAGTCCTGCGGCACGCGCAGGGGCCGGAAAACATCGGTCGGCAGACTGCCGGGCAGCGGAGTCATCGCCGCGCGCATGTGCTCATTGCGGCTCTTCACCAGTTCCGCACTCTGCTCTGCATCGGTGCGGTAACACCAGGGGCAGGATTTTCCGGGCACATAGCGCGTGTCGCTTTGCTCGTCAGCGGTCAGCGGTGACAGGCAGGCGAAACATTGCGCGGCATCGGAGACTTGCAGTGATGGGTCGACTCCCACGCGCTGGTCGAAGACGAAGCAATCGCCCTTGTAATGGGCGCCGCCGCATTCCTCGAAATATTTCAGAATGCCGCCGTCCAGTTGCAGCACATTGCGAAAGCCGTGAGACTCCATATAGGGGCCAGCCTTTTCGCAGCGGATGCCCCCGGTGCAGAACATGACGATGGTCTCGTCCTTGAGGCCCTCAGGCAGTTTGGCAACGGCCTCGGGGAAGTCACGGAAATGGTCGACGCCGGCAGGCAGCGCATTCTCGAAGGTGCCGAGTTTCACCTCATAATCATTGCGCGTATCGAGAAGCGTGATTTTGCGCCCTTCATCCAGCCAGGCCTTTAATTGCAGAGGTGCAATTTTAGGCGAGGTGCGTTTTGAAGGATCGATGCCGGGCACGCCGAAGGCGATGATCTCGCGCTTGATGCGCACCAGCATGCGCCGGAACGGTTGATCTGGCGTGTAACTATATTTGGCTGCCAGCGGCTCCAGGCCGGGAATCGCGCGCAGGCGGGCCAAGAGGGACTCGATCGCATCCGCCTCGCCGGCCACGAAAAGATTTATCCCCTCGTTGCTCAGCAGGATCGTGCCGCGCAATTTCTCTGCGCTGCAGAATGCCAGCAGCTCAGTGCGAAGCGCTTGCAAGTCTTGCAACGGTGCGAACCGGTAGGCCGCAATATTGACGATTGAGCGCGCGGGGGTGGTTTTCAGTTCGGATGTCACGGAAATCTTTATAAGCGATCGGGCGGTATCGTCAACGAAGTGCGTGGTTTATGACGTGACAAGCGCCGTCATTGCGAGGAGCCGAAGGCGACGCGGCAATCCATCTACCCGCCGCAGGAATGCCTGCCGTCTTTGCGAGCGCAGCGAAACAATCCAGAGCCGCCGCACACAAAGATGGATTGCCGCGTCGCTCCGCTCCTCGCAATGACGAGCGGGGTCTGTGGGCAGGGTTGCGCGAGGGGGGCGATTCCTACTAGTGCTCTCTTAGACAAAGGAGCCCCCCATGATCGCCTACACAACTTTCGGCACCAACGACCTCCCCAAGGCGGTAGCTTTTTATAATGGCCTGTTGGGCGGCGTGTTTGGCGCCAAGGTGTTTTTTGAGGGCGAGGGTGGCACTGGCTGGAGCGTGTCGCCTGACAAGCCCATGCTGGCTGTCCTAAAACCCTTCGATAAAAATCCGGCCACTGTCGGCAATGGCACGATGGTGTCGCTGGCCTGCGCCAATCCTGCGCAAGTGCAGGCTTTGCACAAAAAGGCGTTGGAGCTCGGCGCCAAGGATGAGGGCGCGCCCGGTCCGCGCGGCGGTGGTTTTTACGCCTGCTATTTTCGCGATCTGGATGGCAATAAGCTCGGCGGTTTCTGCATGGAATGAGACCGGCTCATCACAATTGCATGGTGTTCGGCAAAAGTTGCGACTGAGATCAAACGGCACACCGCTCTTTCTACCCATGAGATTTCGCATGGTCTCAAACGCGTCAACGAGACTTATATCCGCCTGCACACAATCATCGACCAGGTGTCCGATGTCGCAGGCCGGTTCGGCGAGATCGCGCGCTCGGCTGCCGATCAATCGACGGCACTCGCCGAAGTTGGCCAGGCGCTGGGCGAACTTGATAAGGTCACGCAGCAGAATGCCGGCGTCGCCGAGCGCAATGCGGGCGCCTGTTCGGAGCTGACCGACGAAGCGCGCGAACTGGCCGCTTTGGTCGAGAGTTTTCATATGGGCGAACAGGAAAAACGAAAGATCGCTTGAGACGCTGATGCCCTGCAATCATCAAAGCCGCGCGCGGGCTTCTTCTATTCCTGAATCGAGGGCTCGCCGATAAAGTTCGCGTGCTTTATCGGGCTCGCCGCGCATGCCTTGCACGCGCAATCGGACCAGCACACGCGGATCATAGGTTTCGGCCAAAGCATAGATTGCCGTCGCATCGCCGGCGCGCATTGCATGTTCGAGCACAAGGCGTGCGCTGGCAATGTCGCCGGCGCGGATGGCATCGGCTGCTTTGCCGGCAAGTCGCTGCATGTCTTCCGGGTCGAGCCGCGCATTTTGCATCTGCGCCGCCATGGCAGCGCTGTTGCGGGTTGTGGCGATAGCGGTTTCCGTTCTTGCTGCAAAATGGGCGCCCGTTGTCGTTTGCGCAAAATCGGCAGGGAAATCGCGAGGCTTGAGACGGGCCGCTTCTTCTGCAAGGGCCTTGCTTTGCATCGTGCGGGCTAATTCCCGCAAGGCATTTTGGCGCGCCTGCTCTTCGGTCTCCATCGTTTCATTGCGCAGCTGCTGTGGCAGGACGCGTGCTTCCAGTGAAGCCGGCTGCATGAAAGGTGTCAGGATGGGTGCTGCGACAATGACCAATCCAACAAGTGTGGTGCAGCCGATCATTGCTGCGATCAAGGCGACTTTGCGCAAGACATGGTCGGGATGGGTTTCCTGCATATTGCTCATAGGTGAAACCATCATTTGTCTCCTTGGCGTTCTTGTTTG
>CANHAW010000316.1 GCA_947458675.1 Beijerinckiaceae bacterium | reverse complement strand
CGACAAGTTCATCATGCAGCTGGAAGCCCAATTGGCCGATCGCAATGTGTCGATTGAACTGACTGACGAGGCGCGTCGCTGGCTTGTCGAACATGGTTATGATGAATCCATGGGTGCGCGGCCCATGGCGCGCGTCATCCAGCAGCACATCAAGACGCCGTTGGCCGATGAAGTTCTCTTCGGTCGCCTGAAAAATGGCGGCACGGTGCGGGTTGTCGTCAAGGGCGAAGAGGATGGCAGCCGCAAGCTCGGCTTTGTCTATCCCGAAGGCCCGGTGCTGCCGCGTCCCGAACGCGCCATTGTGGAAGCAGGCAAGAAGCGCCTGCGCTCCGAGCCGGAAGTGAGAGCGAAGGCGAAGAAAAAATCGCCGCCGAAATCGCCGAAGGGCTCGACAATGGTGCCGAAAGTGCCGTTGAAGAATTGAGATCAAAAGGCCGGGGAAACCCAGCCTTTTTGTTTTGCGCAATCCTCGTGCGCGCCCCTCTCCCGCCAGTGCGGGAGAAGGCTGCGCCATAATCTCAAAGCGCCTCTTTAATCTTCTCCGCATGCGCTTTCAGCACATCTGCCTGTTCCATCTGGCCCGCATGTTTGCGCAAGGCCACGCCTTCCCAGCGCGGGATGATGTGGACGTGGAGATGAAAGACGGTCTGGCCGGCGGCTGGTCCGTTAAATTGCGTAATGGTGATGCCATCGGCATTCATGCCCGCCTTCACAGCACGCGCCACTTTTTGCACGCTTGCAAAGAGAGGTGCGAAGACCGACGCATCGGCATCGAGCAGCATGGTCGATGGTTTTTTGGGGATGACGAGTGTGTGGCCATCGGCCTGGGGCATGATGTCCATGAAAGCGAGCGTGTGCTCATCCTCATAGACTTTGGTGCAGGGAATCTCCCCGCGCAGGATTTTGGCGAAAATATTGTTGCTGTCATAGGCGGTCATGGAGGGCTCCAAACAACCCTCTCCTTGAGGGAGAGGGTGGCCCCGTAGGGGCCGGGTGAGGGGTTAGGCTCTTTCCATTGAGGCTTGTATCCCCTCATCAGTCATGCTTCGCATGACAGCTTCTCCCCATGGGAGAAGCGGGGGCGCACCTGCATTGCTTTGTCTTTATCATTGCCCTTTTTTGAAAGGAACATGCTCTCCGTATATCTCGATCTCGGCCTCGATCTGGTTTCGCTCGCGCTCGAGATAGTCGGCAATGGCATGGGTCATGCGCGGATCGGCGAATTCATGGGCTGAAAAAGTTTCCACCGGTTCATAGCCGCGCGCAAGTTTATGTTCTCCCTGCGCGCCCGCCTCGACCCGCAAGAGACGGTGCTCCAGCGCGAAATCGATGGCGCGATAATAGCAGAGCTCGAAATGCAGGAAGGGGTGATCCTCGATACAGCCCCAATTGCGCCCGTAGAGCGCATCGTCGCCGATGAAATTGATCGCACCTGCAATCCAGCGCCCGGCGCGTTTGGCCATGACGAGCAGAATGCGCTCGGGCATGGTGCGGCCGATCTCGGTAAAGAAGGCGCGCGTCAGATAGGGCTGGCCCCATTTGCGCGTGCCTGTATCCATATAGAAAGCAAAAAATGCATCCCAATGTTCCTCAAGCAGATCCGCGCCTGTGAGCATATGGACCTCAATGCCGGAGGCGCCTGCGGCTTCGCGCTCTTTCCTGATGTTCTTGCGCTTGCGTGAGGAAAGAGCGGCGAGAAAGCCATCAAAATTCTCATAGCCGCGATTGAGAAAATGGAATTGCTTGCCGGTGCGTTTGAGCCAGCCGGCCTCGCCCAGAAAATCCCAGTCTGCCTTTGATGGGAAAGTGACATGGGTTGAGGATGCGCCCGTCTGCGCGCGCAAGGCCTCCAGGCCTGCGATCAGCATGTCGCGCGCTTCAGCTGCACGTGCACCTTCTGCCACCAGAAGCCGTGGGCCTGTCACCGGAGTGAAGGGAACAGCTACCTGCAATTTGGGATAATAGGCGCCGCCCGCGCGCTCATAGGCATCTGCCCAGGCATGGTCGAAAACATATTCGCCCATGGAATGCGATTTGAGATAGCAGGGGGCGCAGGCGAGCAATTGTCCGCTCTCATCCTCCACAATCAAATGTGTCGGTCCCCAACCCTGGCGCGCTGCTGCCGAGCGCGATCGCTCCAGCGCCAGAAGAAAACGATGCGAGAGAAAAGGATTGTGGCTCTCTGCGCTTTCCAGCTGCGCACCCGGTTCTGCTGCCCTTTTGTGCGCAGGCAAGAGCCCGGCGGGATTTTGCGGATTGGCGCAAATATCCCATTGGCTCGCATCGATCTCCTCAATCGCGCGGATCGTTCGCAGGGTGAGTTGTGGGGACGACATGCGGGCGAGGGAACCTTTCTTGCTTTCTCATCTAGAGGCTGTGTTGGCGGCTTCAATGCAGAGGAATCGTTTCCATCAGGGAAGAAATCCTTCAAAGACGATTTGGTCGGCATAGGCGCGGGCGCGCGCCAGATCGTTCTGATCGCGCAAGGTCCAGGCCATGACGGGAATGTTGAAGGCGCGGCAGAGCGAGGCTGTGGCATGGGGCAGGTCGCCGACATGCCAGGAAAGAAAATCCGGCCGCGTCTTGTCCCAATGGGTGAGGGCGGACATGCCGAGCCTTTGCTCCGCGCTGAGGATCGACCATCCCGGTTCGTCGAATTGCGCTTCAGCGACAATGCCCAGCGGCACATGGGCAATGCCGAATTCGGCTGCATGGCGGCGCAGATAAGCAATGACATTGGGATCGAAACTTTTCAGCGCTACCGGCCCCGCATAAGCGGCCACAATGGCTGCCACGCGCTGCGTCAGCCGAAAATCGCCATCAAACGCGCTTTTGATTTCGCAGATCACGCCGACGCGCCCGGCAATGCGCGACAGAAAATCGGACAGAAGAGGGATGGGCTCGCTTGTGTCGCGCAGTTTGATTGCAGCGAGTTCTGCAGCAGGCATCCGGGCGAGCGTGCCGTTGCGCGTCGTCAGGCGTTCGAGCGAAAAATCGTGAAAGACGAAAGCCTCGCCATCGGCGCTCACCTGCACATCGCATTCAATGTGATAATCATGGGCCAGAGCGGCGGCTGCGGCAGAATGGGAATTCTCGACCATATCGCGCGAGAGGCCATGCAGGCCGCGATGGGCGATGGGTCGCGCCACAATCCAATTTCGCCAGTCGCTCATCATGCAATCTCGAACATGGCCTCGATTTCGACAGCGCTGTCGAGCGGCAATTCGCAGGCGCCGACGGCGAAACGGGCATGTTTGCCGCGTGCCTCGAAAACATCGGCCATGAGATTGGACGCGCCATTG
>CANHAW010000315.1 GCA_947458675.1 Beijerinckiaceae bacterium | reverse complement strand
TGCCGATGACGCCGATGCGCGCGCGAAAATGGAACGCGCACTTGCCTATATGGGACTTGAGCCGGGAAAGCCGATTGCAGGCGTCAAAGTCGACCGCGTCTTTATCGGCTCCTGCACCAATGCATGCATGTCGGATCTGCGCGCGGCGGCTGCGCTCGTCAAAGGCAAACATGCAGCGCAAGGCGTGACCGCCATGGTCGTGCCGGGCTCGACCAGCGTGAAACGCGAGGCCGAGCGCGAAGGGCTCGATCGCATTTTCAAAGATGCAGGTTTCTTCTGGGGCGAGAGCGGCTGCTCCATGTGCGCCGGCGGCAATGGTGACAGAGGCCGCCCGCAAGAACGTGTGGTCTCGACGACAAACCGCAATTTTGAGGGCCGACAGGGCAAGGGCGTGCGCACACATCTGGCAAGCCCCGAAGTTGCAGCCGCCTGCGCCCTGACAGGCGTGATCGCCGATCCACGTCGTATCGCCTGAAGGAGCGCCGGCATGACACCTTTCATCTGCGCCAAAGGAACAGCAGTTGCTTTTCTGGAAGACGATATCAACACCGACCAGATCGCGCCCATCCCGACCAAGCGCTCGCTGATGCCCGATTATCGCGAGATGTTTTTCTTCCGCGCGCGCCGTCACGCTGACGATGCGCTCAATAAAGAGCATGTGCTGAACCAGAATCAATTCGCGACGCCCGCCATTTTCGTGACAGGCCGCAATTTCGGCTGCGGCTCCTCGCGCGAAGGCGCGGTCTGGACCATGCAGGCCGTTGGTATCAGCTGCATCATTGCGCGCTCGATTGCCGATCTCTATCGCGAAAATTGTCTGCAAAACGGCGTCCTGCCGATCGAATTGCCGGACGATCAAGCCAGCGATCTCGAGCGCCGCGTCATCGCCGCCAATGGCGCAGAACCCTTCACCGTCGATCTGCGCAGCCAGACGATTTCCGGGCCGGGCGGAGCAGATATTCGCTTCGATATTTCAGATGCAGATCGCACACGCCTGCTCGAAGGGCTCGACGATATTGGCATGAGCCTGAAAGAAAGCGCCGCCATTGCGGATTGGGAAAAAAACGCGCAAGCGACATCCCCTTGGCTGCAGCATGCGCAGCGCGCACCCGGCACGGAGCCCGCCCGATGAACGCACGCCAAAGATTTCGCGCCATTCTCGCAAAACCCGGCCTCACCCTCATGCCCGGCGCTTACGATGCATTGTCAGCGCGCATCATCGAGGAACAGGGTTTTGAGGCCATGGTGGCAGGCGGCTATGCGGCGGCCGGCAGTCTGCTCGGCCAGCCCGATACCGGCCAATCGAACATGCGCGATTTTGCCGATCATTATGCGCGCATCTGCGATGCCGTTGCCATTCCCGTCTATGCCGATGGCGATACGGGCTTTGGCGGCGTCAATAATGTGCGCCAGATGGTGAAAGCCTTCGAAAAAGCCGGTGTGGCAGCGCTTTTCTTCACCGATCAGGTTTTTCCAAGCCGCTGCGGCTATCTGCCGGGCAAGCAGGTGATTGCGCTCGATCACATGTTGGCAAAATTGAAAGCGGCGCTCGATGCACGCAGCGACGAAACAATGATGATCTGCGCACGCACCGATGTTTATGCGCTCGAAGGCGAAGATGAAGCCATCCGACGTTGTCGGGCTTTTATGGAAGCAGGCGCCGATATGGCCAAGCCGCAGGGCATCGATGCGCCCCAGACCATTGCGCGCGTGTTGCGCGATGTGCCGGGCCCCCATATTGCGACACTTTCGCAAGCGGCCGGCCCCAAACATACGCCCCCCGATGTGCTGGACAAGCTCGGCGTGCATGCAGCGACCCTGCCCTCGCTGACGCTTTTTGCCGCCGCACGCGCAGTGCGCGAAACACTGGGCGAGCTGAAGCGCACAAGATCCATTGAAGGCCTGCAAAACAGGCTCATGCCGCTTGAAGATTATTATTCGGTGGTGCGATTGAGCGAACAGCTGGCGCGCGAAGAAGATTATGACAAACAGGCGGCCGAGATCGCCAAAGGCCAAAAGAAAAAGGACGTTCCATGATCCGCTGGGCAGATTTTCAAAGCAAAATGGTGAGCCGCGGACAAGTGCGGCTTGAGGTGCTGCATGCGGGCCAGGGCAAAACCATTGTGCTCCTGCCCTCGCTTGGTCGCGGCGCCAAAGATTTTGCGCCCATTGCCGAAGATCTCGCCAATCTTGGTTTTCGCGTGCTCTGCCCGCAGCCGCGCGGCATCGGCCAATCGACAGCGCCTGCGCCCTATGCCGATCTCGAAGATTGCTCGAACGATATTGCCGCGATCATCGAAGAAGATGGCAATGGCCCCGCCCTCATGGTCGGCCATGCTTTCGGCAATCGCGTCTCGCGTCTGCTCGCCACCATCCGCCCCGATCTGGTCACCGGCGTTGTGCTGGTTGCTGCCAATGTCGGCCATGCGCCAAGCCCACCGAAAGTGCGCGAGGCGATCCGCAACAGCGCCAATGTCACTTTGCCCGACGAGGTGCGGCTGGAGGCTTTGCGTTACGCCTTTTTTGCGCCCGGCAATGATGCTGTGCCCTGGCTGAAGGATTGGTATCCAGAAGTCCTTGCAGCGCAGCGCTTTGCGGGCGACCAGACCTCGCGCCAGATCGATTATCTGTCAGGCCGCGTTCCGGTTCTCTATATGCAGCCCAGCCACGATCCGCTCGCCCATGCCGATGATGCGGTGGAATATAAGCAGGCGCTGGGCGACAGATTGACCGTGGTGAAAATTCCGCAGTCAAGCCATGCAGCCATTGCCGAACAACCGGCCTTTATCGCCGCTGAAATCGGGGCTTTCGCCAAACGAATTTTGGCGACATGAAAATCAATGCTCGGCTTTGGTGGCCAGAAAAGCCGGCACTTGTGCGCTGAATGATTCAAGCCAGGCGATGAGGGCTGGAAAGTCCTTTCGCCAATCGACCTGTTTGCGCCAATCCATATAGCCCAAAGCGCAGGCAATGCTGATGGTGCCGGCATTCACCTGATGCGGATCGGGCAGATTGGCCACGAGCCATGAGAGCGCGCGCTCGATCTTGCCGCGCTGATGGGCAATCCATTCCTCATAGCAATATTGCGCCGGGCGGCGCTGGCGCTCATAGACCATGAGCAGGCCCGCATCCATCATGCCATCGCCCAAAGCCTGCAGGCGCAGAACCTCAATGCGCTCTGCCGGTGCCTTTGGAAACAGGCAGGGTTTTTCTGCGATCATGTCGAGATATTCAAGAATGACAGGTGAATCGTAGAGTGCCGTTCCATTTTCCAAAATGAGACAGGGAATCTTCCCCAGCGGATTCTGGCCG
>CANHAW010000314.1 GCA_947458675.1 Beijerinckiaceae bacterium | reverse complement strand
GTACTCGCCGTGCTCGGTACACCAGACCCTTATGGCCGCCAGCTCAACGGCATGGGCGGCGGGATTTCCTCGCTGTCGAAAGCCGTCATCATCGGGCCATCGACCCATCCCGATGCCGATGTCGACTACACATTCATCCAGGTCGCGGTGGATCGGCCGATGACCGACTGGTCGGGCAATTGCGGCAATCTCTCCTCGGTTGTCGGCCCCTTCGCCGTCGACGAGGGACTGGTGAAGGTGAATGACGGCGAGGCGACCGTGCGCTTCCACCAGACCAACACGAAGAAGATCATCCATGCCCGCTTCCGCGTGGAAAACGGCAAAGCGGCGGTGGCCGGCGACATGGAGATTCCCGGCGTCGCTGGAAAGGCTGCCCCGGTGCGGCTCGACTTCGTCAATCCGGGCGGAGCGACCACCGGAAAGCTGCTGCCGACCGGCAATGTGCTCGATACGATCATGATTGAGGGCCACGGCGCGTTCGCTGCCTCCATGGTGGACGCCAGCCACCCGACGGTTTTCGTGCGCGCGTCGGACTTCGGACTGACCGGCATTGAAAGCCCCGATGCGATCGAAGCGGATGACGGGCTGATGGCCCTGCTCGACATCGTACGCCGGCGCGCCGGCGTCATCATGGGGCTGGGCGACACGCCCGAGTCAGTCGAGCTGATGAGCCCGCGCATCGCCATAGTGGCTGCGCCGCAGGCCTTCACCGCCATCGACAAATCGCTCTTCGACGACCGCCACGACATCACGACACGCATGATCTCGATGGAAAAGCCGCACCGCGCGGTGCCTTTGGCAAGCGCGCTCTGCCTCGCGGTCGCCTGCCGGATCGAGGGAACGCTGCCGAATCTGCTCTCCCGCAAGAGCGAACCGGGCGCGCCGATCCGCGTCGGCAATCCCTCCGGCGTGCTGGCTTTCGGTGCCGACGTGCGCCATGAGGGCGGCTGGATCGCCGACAGTGCGGGCGTCTATCGTACCGCCCGCTGCCTGATGAAGGGCGCGGTGAGCGTGGCGCTCTGACACTCTCAGCCGTTCCCGGATTCCCGCTGGTTGATCAACCGCACCTGCGGTGACGCGAGGCGCTCCCAAAGAAGCGCCTCGCGCCTCCTTGCTCAGTTCTTCTTGATCTCGATCTTCTTCTCAGATCGCTTGGCTTCAGGCTTGCGCGGCAAGCTCACTTTCAAAATGCCATTGTCGAAGCGAGCCTCAATGCGCCCGGCATCGACATCATCAGGCAATGTGAACACGCGCTCAAAACTGCCAAAGCGTCGCTCGCGCAAGTAAGTTTCGCCGGTCTTCTCTTCGCGCTCATCCTTCTTTTCGCCTCGGATGATCAGACGCCCGCCTGCGAGTTTCAAATCGATATTTTTCTCGTCCATGCCGGGCAATTCCGCACTCAGTTCGAAACCGTCGGCCGTCTCGGTTATGTCGACAGCCGGCGGCTGAACCTCGCCCAGACCACGTCCAATATCCCGCGATAAGGCCCCAAAAGGCGCTCGCCAGTCGCGACCGAAGTCCTCAAACATCCGGTCTATTTCAGACTTCAGCAGCTCAAATGGACGCCAAGGCGCAGGCGCTGCGCCCGAACGGGTCAGCGGAACGCCCGATTGCGAGGCTTTCCGGCTATTCTGATGAGATTGTGAAGCGACGTCATTCATCTCGACCTCCGTCGTTTAGGAGCGCGAGATCCTATGGAGAAACCGCCGGAAGAGGATTGATTTAAGTCGGCTAGACCGAGAAAAAATATTCAATATCAGCAGTTTATGGCAAAGCTTAAGAATTGCTGCCCTGCAATTGCCGAGCGTGGCGACACGCGGCAGCCGATTCCCCAATGAGAATGCTGCATCGCGGCGTCAAGTCTTTTTTTCAAAGCCTGTGTAAAAGCCATAGCCTAGACCGCCCGTTGCTTGTATATATGACAACGGTGCGCGCATTCCATGTGAGAAAACGAGGCCCGTTCATTCGGGTATTCGAACCAGTCCGGGGCACCTCCTGACTGGCTTGTAGCGTTTGAGGTTCGAGGCGGACGTAAGCGAAGTGCCGATACGGCGGAGACGAGCAGGTTAACATGAGCAAAGGTAAAGATTTCCGGGGCCCCAGGAAGCGTGGCTTCGATGACGATGGTCCGATGGGCTATGAGCCGCGTCAAAACCGTACTCCGCGCGCCTTTGGTGCGCCGCAATTCGACTCGCCTCCGATGCCTGCAATGGGCGGCGGTTTTGGCGGCGGCATGAGCCAGGGCGCTGCACCCAGCGGAAATCCTGTGGATGCAGTCGTCAAGTGGTTCAAGGGCGACAAGGGTTTTGGTTTCGTTGAACTTGCCAATGGCACGGGCGACGCATTCCTTCACATCGGCGCTCTGCAATCTGCCGGCTATGAGACCGTTCCTCCGGGCGCCAAGCTCAAGGTTCTCGTCGGTCAGGGCATGAAGGGCGCGCAAGTGACCCGCGTGCTCGAGGTCGATGCATCCGGTGCTGTTGAGCAGCGTCCGCGCAGCTTCGGCGACAGCCCTCGCCCGCCCCGCCGCATGCCTGATCCGTCCTCCGCGACAGAAATGTCGGGAACGGTGAAGTGGTTCGATGACACCAAGGGTTTTGGTTTCGTCGCATCCAATGACGGCGGCAAGGACGTGTTCGTCCATATTTCCGTTCTGCGTCCTGCAGGCATTCAGCAACTTCCCGAAGGCCAGGCGGTCTCGATGCGGGTTGTTGAGACGCCGAAGGGCCGCGAGGCCGTTGCGATCGATCTCGCCTGATTGGCGTGTTGATCTTGCACCGGGCACGTCCGTCCGGTTTGAAGGCGCTCGGAATCCGAGCGCCTTTTTCTTTGTCTGGTAGATCCTTGCAAGAGCGACATGAAACCCTCCCGCGACATATCCCGTTTGATCGAAATCATGGCTGCTCTGCGCACGCCAAAGAGCGGCTGTCCGTGGGATCTTGAACAGGATTTCGCGTCAATTGCCCCCTATACAATCGAGGAAGCCTATGAGGTGGCCGAGGCCATCGAGCGAGGCGATTATGCAGACCTTGCCGATGAGCTTGGCGACCTCCTGCTGCAGGTCGTTTTCCATGCGCGTATGGCGCAAGAAAAAAACCTGTTCGAATTCGGCGATGTGGTCGAGGCCATCACCAAAAAACTGATCCGCCGTCATCCGCATGTCTTCGGCGACACGCGTGACCTGTCGCCCGACCAGGTGAAGCAGCTCTGGGGCGCGATCAAAGCGCAGGAAAAAGCCGAGCGAGCCTTGCGCCGTGGGCCAGATGCACCGCTGGAAGAAACGGGGCTCCTCTCGAATATTCCCCATGCCCTGCCC
>CANHAW010000313.1 GCA_947458675.1 Beijerinckiaceae bacterium | reverse complement strand
GGGGCAGCGTCGATCTCGAACAAGGCCTCCGCCTCGGGGCGGGTGACAAAGCCGAAGCGCAGGACGCGACGGCGGATCTTGGTCACATCCTCATCGGTCAGGATGGGGCGGGCAGCAAGCGCGGCAATCGACGCGCGGGGGGACTCAGACTGGCTCATGATGGCCTCACTCAAACTGGCACCTGACATGGCGCACAACACTTCACGTCACATGCGGACAAAGTGGAGCTTGGCCTCTTACCCTTGTGTGAATCTGGATGCTTAGCAAAACCTTCCACTGATTCAGGGTTAAACGGATCGGAATCGTCTTGGTTGAGAGAAGGTGAATCCTCCCCCACCGATCGAACTTGCCAGCCGCCTGCGGCTGCGCCATGTGTCTGCCATGATGACTTCCGCTGGCCTCCACCACATAACCGCGCTCTCCGGCGACATGCGCCGGACGCTCGATTTCTACACGCGCCTGCTCGGGCTGCGGCTCGTCAAGCGCACGGTGAATTATGACGATCCTTCAAGCTGGCATCTCTATTTCGGCGATGCTCTGGGCTCACCCGGCACGCTGGTGACTTTCTTCTCCTGGGAAGATACGCGCCAGGGCCAGCCGGGTACGGGCGAGGCGGTGGCTTTGTCCTTTTCCATTCCGCCGGGCGCCGCCGAATTCTGGGCCGAGCGTTTGAATGATGAAGGCGTGACTTTCGCACTCGACCACACTGCGCCAACGCCGGTGATCGCGCTGCACGATCCAGACGGCATCGGACTTGAACTTGTCGAAGATCAAGACATGGGTGCGAGCCACCCGCCCATGCTCAGCGACATTGCACCCGAACATGCGATCATGGCGCTGATGGGCGCGACGCTGCTCGTCGACAATATTGAAGCCACAGCACGCCTCTTGATCGATGTGTTTGGCTGGCGCGAGACGGGCCGCGCCGAATTGCCGGGCTTTGAGCGCCTGCGACTGGAATCGGATCTGAGCCGCATCGAATTATTGCGCGGCGAGAATATTCCGCCCGCGCGCCGCGGCATTGGCTCGATCCACCACATTGCCTTCCGCGCCGAGAGCGATGAGGCGCAGGCCGAGATGGTCGTGGCTTTGCGCAAGATGGGCTTTGAGACAACGCCCATGCTCGACCGCACGTATTTTCGCTCGGTCTATTTCCGCGAGCCATCCGGCGTGCTGTTTGAAATCGCCACCGATGCGCCGGGTTTTACGGTGGACGAAAATATCGAAACGCTGGGGCAGAAAATTATTCTCCCCAACCAATTCGAAACGCGCCGCAAGGAAATTCTGGCCAAACTGCCGGAGCTGTAACCCCTCCCCCTTGCGGGGAGGCCCGACTCGGCAAAGCCGAGCGGGGTGGGGGTCGCGCAACCTTTCCTCGTCATTGCGAGGAGCAAAGCGACGAAGCAATCCATCTTCCTCAACGCAAAGATGGATTGCCGCGTCGCCTTCGGCTCCTCGCAATGACGAAAACAAAAAAGGCCCCGTCACCGGGGCCTTTTCTCAATCCCTCAGCCCCGCCTCACAACGGAATATTGTCGTGCTTCTTCCAGGGGTTTTCGAGCTCCTTGTGGCGCAATGCGGCAAGCGCGCGGGAAATGCGCCGGCGTGTGCCATGGGGCATGATGACTTCATCGATATAGCCGCGCTCGGCCGCGACAAAGGGCGACAGGAAACGCTCTTCATATTCCTTCGTGCGCGCGGCAATCTTTTCCGCATCGCCAATATCCTGGCGGAAAATAATTTCCACCGCGCCCTTGGCGCCCATGACGGCAATCTGGGCTGAGGGCCAGGCATAATTCACATCGCCGCGCAAATGTTTGGACGCCATGACGACATAAGCGCCGCCAAAAGCCTTGCGCGTGATGATGGTGATTTTCGGCACGGTTGCTTCCGCATAGGCGTAAAGCAATTTCGCGCCATGCTTGATCAGCCCGCCATATTCCTGCGCCGTTCCCGGCAGGAAGCCCGGCACATCGACAAAGGTGACGAGCGGAATGCTGAAGGCATCGCAGAAGCGCACGAAACGCGCGGCCTTGCGCGAGGCATCCGAATCCAGAACGCCGGCCAGCACCATCGGCTGATTGGCGACAATGCCGACAGAACGCCCATCGATGCGCGCAAAACCCGTGACGATATTTTTCGCATGGGCTTCCTGGATCTCGAAGAAATCGCCCTCATCGACGATCTTCAAAATCAGTTCCTTCATGTCATAGGGCTTGTTCGGATTGTCCGGCACGAGCGTATCGAGCGACAGATCGGAACGGTCGCTATCGTCGAAGGAGGGCCATTCGGGTACATCGTCGCGATTGGAGGCCGGCAGAAAATCGATGAGGCGGCGCATTTGCAGCAAAGCCTCGACATCGTTTTCATAAGCGCGATCGGCAATCGAACTTTTCGTGGCATGCACGGACGCGCCGCCCAATTCTTCCGCCGTGACATTTTCATTGGTGACGGTTTTGACCACATCCGGGCCGGTCACGAACATGTAGCTCGTATCCTTCACCATGAAGATGAAATCGGTCATGGCGGGGGAATAAACATCGCCGCCCGCGCAAGGCCCCATGATGAGCGAGATCTGCGGAATGACGCCCGAGGCAATGACATTGCGCTGAAACACTTCGCCATAACCGCCCAGCGCCGCCACACCTTCCTGAATGCGCGCACCGCCCGCATCGAACAGGCCGATGATCGGCGCCCGATTTTTCAGCGCCATATCCTGCAGCTTGGTGATCTTGCCCGCATGGGTCTCGGAGAGCGAGCCGCCCAAAACGGTAAAATCCTTGGCAAAGACATAGACCGTGCGCCCATTCACCGTGCCCCAGCCGGTGACGACACCATCGCCGGGGATTTTGGCGGCCTGATCCATGCCGAAATCGGTGCAGCGCTGCTGCACGAACATGTCATATTCCTCGAAAGACCCATGATCGAGCAGAAGCTCAATCCGCTCCCGCGCAGTCAGCTTGCCCTTCTTGTGCTGGGCATCGATCCGCCCCTGCCCGCCCCCAAGACGAGCCTCGGCACGACGTTCTTCAAGGATTTCAAGTACATGTTTCATTGGGGCGGCACCCTAGCTTTCAGGGGAGTCGGAGATGACCCAATCTGTACCATGCTGCGGCGCAAGGCGGGAATGCTACGGAGGGAGGGGAGTTATCGTCATTGCGAGGAGCGAAGCGACGAAGCAATCCATCTCCCCGCACGCGAGGACGCCCCCCACCCGGTCGCCCGATGGATTGCCGCGTCGGCCTGCGGCCTCCTCGCAATGACGAGGGGAAAGGCGGCATCTCTTCGCTCGTCATTGCGAGGAGCAAAGCGACGAAGCAATC
>CANHAW010000312.1 GCA_947458675.1 Beijerinckiaceae bacterium | reverse complement strand
TGCATCACCGAGCCGGTCTGGATGACCATCATGACGGGCGCAAAAAACGCCGACATCAATATTTCAAGGAAGGTCGAGACGCACAGGCGCAAGGAGCCTCCACAGGAGGCCCGTGTCTTGCTGTCCAGGAGGGCAATCACGAGGCCGAAAAATTTCGGCGCGAGCAGCACGGCCATGGTGACGCCAAAGAGCATCAGCGCGCGCTCGGCATCGAACCGCGGCCATGCCGGGAACAGCCTGAACTCGTCGGTAAAATATTCCGGCCTGATATAGGTCGATTGCAGAACGAGCACGATACCGACAAGCAGCTGCGCCATCCAAAATGGAGAGGCCATATAGCTCATAATGCCTGTAGCGAAATGCTGACGCGTGGCCATTTTCAGGCCGGCGCCGGGCATGATGCGCGCATGCTGCAAATTGCCCTGGCACCAGCGTCGGTCGCGCGTTGCCAGATCGATCAGCGAAGGTGGGCTTTCCTCATAAGAGCCGCCGAGCACAGGCAGCATGTAGACGGCATAGCCGGCGCGCCGGATCAGAGCCGCTTCGACGAAATCATGGCTCAACACATGCCCGCCGAAGGGCGGGCGACCGCGCAGATCCGGCAGGCCGCAATGCGATGCGAAAGCAGCGGTGCGAATGATCGCATTATGGCCCCAGTAATTGCCGTCGCGTCCTGACCAGAGCGCGAGGCCTGAGGCGATGACGGGTCCATAAATGCACGCCGCAAATTGCTGGAGGCGCGCGAACATTGTGTTGCGATTGATGATCAGCGGCAGCGATTGGATGATGCCGGAATCGGGATCGGCCTCCATGGCTGCGGCCAGCGAAACAATGGCGTGGCCGGTCATCAGCGAGTCGGCATCGAGCACGACCATATGTTCGTAAGCGCCGCCCCAGCGCGTGACGAAATCGGCAATATTGCCGGCCTTGCGGCTCGTGTTCTTCGGCCGGTGGCGATAATAAATGCGTGTCTGGTCGCCAAGGCGCTCGCGCATGGCGAGGAAAGCGCGCTCTTCTGCAACCCAGACATCGGGATTTGTCGTGTCGGAGAGGAAATACCAGTCGAAATGCGCGGCCAGGCCCGTGCGTTCGACATCTTCGATCATCGCCTGCACGGCGGCAAAGACGCGGCTTGGCGCCTCATTGTAAATCGGCATGACAACGGCGGTGCGCGCCTTGAGCGCAACGGGCATGTCCGGCGGCCCCGGCGCTTTATACAGCAGCCAGAAGAAGCCCAGCAGACCGCTGGTGAAAGCCAGCGCGATCCAGGAGAAATTCGCGACGAAGAGTACAAGCAGTGCCCATTTGAGCGGCGTGATCGCACCGACGTCGATGACGCGGTACATTTCATAAGCGCCATAAATCGTCAGCAGCAATGCGCCGCCGAAAACGAACAGGCGCGAGAACCAGGGCGTATAGGCGAGTTCAGGCGCGCTCCATCCGCGCTGGCTGCGCGGGTCAAAGCGATAAAAATTCTGCACCGGCATGGCAAGGGGCGCCTCGGGAGGCGTCGATGCGGATGCATCTGCGGTGACATCTTTCACGGCACTCACGGAGGATTCGTCGCTTTTCAAATTCGTGCTGCTCAGGGTGTCCATCGATAAAGCCAGGTCTCACTGATCGGCTTGCCGTTCGATTCAAGCAGCAAGCGCAATTCGCTCAGCACGTCGCTGCCTGCATCCATGTCGAAAATGACGCGCAAAGATTTGCGCTCGCGGTCGAGAAAGGTGCGGACAGAAGAAATCGCGCCGGTCGTTGCGTTAATGTTGGTCTGGATCTCAGGCGAGCGTTGCGGGTCGCCCAGAATATCGCCGTTGAATTCGACAAGAAAACGGCGGCGACGAATATTTTGCGGGCCGCCGCCCATGCGCCCGGAGCGCGACATGGTGGCTTGTGCGAGTGCCGGCCGGTTTGGCGGTTGCCAGCACCAGAACTGGCGATAGGCGAAAGTCGCCTCGCCGCCTGCCAGAAGGGGCTGCTTGGGTCGCCAATAGGCAACCATATTGTCGTTCACTTCCGATTCAGAGGGAATTTCGACGAGCGTCACTTCGCCCGCACCCCAGTCGCCAATCGGCTCGATCCAGAGCGAGGGGCGCATGTCCCAGCGCTGCGTGTCATCGAGATAGAGATTTGGATTTCGTTCGCGTTGCAGGAACCCAAATCCATGCGGATTGGTATCGACAAAGGCCGAGACCTGCAGGGTTTCGCGATTGCTCACCGGGCGCCAGAGCCATTCGTCCTTGCCGTTGAACATTTGCAGCCCCTGGACTTCATGGGCAGCGGGGCGAATGTCGTCGCGGCGGCGATCGAGCGGGCTGAAGACATAAGTGCCCGCCATGGTCGCAATGCCGTAATGATCGATATTGGCGCGCGCAAAAATCGTGCATTCCGTGTCGATGATCGTGGCATCGCCGGGGCGCAGAGTGAAACGGTAAGCGCCCGCAACGCTTTCAGACTCAAGCAAAGCATGGATGATGAGCGCATTGCCGGCCAGCGTCGGCTTCTCAATCCACATGGCGCGGAAGAAAGGCGTTTCCTCACCGCGCGGATCGGCCGTGCGGATGGAAAGGCCGCGCGCCACAGCTCCGAAATTCTGGCCCTGGGCGCGGGCGCGGAAGAAACTGGCGCCTTGAAAGATCGCCAGTTCATTCAATCCGCCATCACGCGGCAGCAAGACGCGTACACCTGAAAAGCCAATGTCTCCGACATTGCCCGGCACCGACAATTTGCCGAATTCGAACAGATCGGGCGCGTAGGACAATTTCCGCTCGACGCCATTTTCGATGATGCTGATCGCCATTGGCGCAGAATAGATGAAGCCGCGATGCAATGGCTCCAGCGCGAAGCCGACATTCTCATTCGCCCAGATCAGATTTTCCGGACGGCTCTTGATGCCGGTGTAAAGATCGTAATTGAGATTGCCGAATGGATCGGGCAGAGGCGCCGGCGGCGCACGCCATGGACGTTTGGCGAGATTGCGCGCGAGATCGACAATGGCGCCGGGATCGAAGGGGGCGGGCCGTCCTTCGCTGGCAGCGGGTGTTTGCGCCCGAGCGCCCGGTACGAGAACCGGATGCACATTGGCGGTGAGGGCCGCGGCGGAGGTCGCGGCGAGTTTCAGCAAGTCCCTACGCTTGAACATATAAGGGGCTTTCAGGCTCCGATACGCATGGAGCGCCCAAGGCAGGGACGCACCTTGCATATCTATAGCGAAAAATGCTTTTTCGCGAATGGGATTTTGCATGTGCGGATCCGATTCATCTTCTCTTTACGCCCCATGCGGCCAATTGGGGGGACGGAGGGATCGTCCCGAACCATTTCGGGCAGGAAAGCCCCGGAGCC
>CANHAW010000311.1 GCA_947458675.1 Beijerinckiaceae bacterium | reverse complement strand
GTCCCCCTCCCCCTTGCGGGGAGGGGCTAGGGGTGGGGGTCGCGCGATCCATCTCGAAAGCAGCAACAGATTCGTCGCTCACGCTCCGCGCAATGACGATGCGCCTCACTTTGCGTCGAGCTGCGCCTGCAATTCGGTTGAAAATTTTCGGATGCGTTTGGCATTCATGCCGAAATCATGCTCGCCGAAACGTGAGGCCGAGCGCATGTCGATGCGCGTCTGTCCGGCGGCGGGGCGCAGGCGAATGGTAATATCGTCTGGAAAATGAAACAGAAAAGTATGGTCGATCGCCTCGATGCGCGCCTGCCCCTGGCGTCCACCCGGCGCCTGTCGCTCGATCACGCGCCAATTGAGCGCGGTCACTGTCGCCTGCACCAATGCCCATGTCTCCTGCATGTCGAGATCGACCACAATGGGCTGCAGATCGGGCCATATGCGCCTTTGCGCCTCACGCCATTCCTGCGGCAGCTCGCCCGGCACATGGCCGGCGCGCGCAGACAAAGCAGCAGAGGAGCGCGAGAAAGAAGGCGGATCGATCAGATCTGTCGAGGCATCATTCTGCATCGGCAGGCGGATCGCCTGGGCCAGCATGAAGATCGGAAATGACAGCAGCAGGAATGCCATGGCCAGCCCGCCCAAGGCGATGCCTATGCCACGCCGCCCCAAACGCCAGATCGACACGAAGGACAAAAATCCAAAAAGCACCGCAAGCAAGGCGATCGACAGGGCAGACGCCAGAACGACAAGGCCCGAGAGGGGATCCACAAGACCCGATTTCGCCAGAGCCACGCTGATGCCGGCCACGAAAAGCGCAAACAGGGCAAGCCTGCGGCACCAGAGGGCCAGGGGGGCAAAAGGCTCTTCGACGATCAATCGACGCATAAGCATCCTCTAGCGCGCGGGCGGGCAGGACGCCAGCAGCAAGCCCGGCCTTGCCCGCAGCCCCCGCCACCTCTAGGCTCCAACGCTCCAGACGCGAGGATTGGAATGACAGACGAGGCACATGCACAACGCGTATGGTTTCGCCTGCTCAGGTTGCAGACGCGCATCAATCTCGCGATCACGGAAAAAGTCAGGGCGCTTGGCCTCTCGGTTCCCCAATGCGACGTGCTCACCACGCTGACTGAGCGTGAGGGGATCAGTCAGCAGGAATTAGCCGAGCGTCTCTATGTGACTAAGGGCAATATTTCCGGCCTGATCGACAGGCTGGAGGCGGCCCGGCTTGTCGAGCGCCGCTCCATTCCCGGCGACAAACGTTCGCATGCCATTTATCTGACGCCCGAAGGGCGGAAACTGGCGCAAGAGGGCATCGAGATTCAGCGCCGCTTTGTCACCGACACGCTGGGGCAAATGCCGGACACCGATCTCGCCACCTTCAATCGTCTGCTCGGATCCTTGCGCGATCTTGTCCGCGAGCAGAGCGAAAAACCCGATACGCGACGCAACCGCCGTTCAAATATGGGCTGAAGCCAGCCGCTTTTCGCGCAATTGCAGCAAAAGCGCCGGCAGATCTTCCACGCTCTCGATGACGCAATCGGCAAATTTCGCCAGATCCTCATCGCGATCGGGACCGGTCAGCACGCCAATGGCAAAGGCTCCGGCGGCTTGAGCCGCTTTCACATCATGCATCGTATCGCCAACCACGGCGATCCGCTGCGGCGCAATGCCCGAAAACGCCGCAAAGGCGGTGATCATGCCCGGCTCCGGCTTGGCGCCAAAACCGGAATCCCGCCCGGCATAGAAATCGAGCCATTCATCGATCTGCAGACTGCCCGCCTGCAAACGGATCGAGGCTTCGAAATCATTGGAGACAATGCCAAGCCTGTAGCCCTTGCCGGCCAGGCCGCGCAGCAGCGCCGCCGGATTGCCGATGGGGGTGAGCGAATTCAGGGCCGTGATCCGGAACAGGCCGAGGATTTCATCGCGCAGGCGCGCATGGTCGCGCCGGCCCAGCGCCTTCGCCCATAGCGGCCCGTAAACATCCAGAGCGCCGGTCAGGAAAGGCGAACCGGTTGCAAATTTGCGGTCGCGAATATTGAAACCGCTGACCTCGGCGAGACGTCGGAAGGCTGTGTCATCACCCGCTGCAAGGGTCATCATGACCTCATAGGCGGCTGGACCCCAGGTCCGGTCGAAATCGACGAGCGTCCCATCCTTGTCAAAGAGAATGGCGTCGAAAGGCATTAAACAAACTTTCAAAACGAGGCTGACGCAAAGTCATTTTGCGCGCCGGGGCCCATTTGAGCCCAGACCGATGAAACAATAGCTAAACCGATGCCGGAATCATCAGCCCTTTTGGAATTTTTGTGAGAAGGCGGGCTTTGCAGTTAAGTCAGCTTTAACCGAGACCGCAGAAACTCGCTCCATTGCAGCACGAGTGAGTTCCCCCATGTCCGAGTACGAGATCACACGGCCTCTTCCACAAGCCACAAAGGATGCGCGCGACCTTCTCGAGCGCCTCTATCGCGAAATCGGCATTTCGGCAGTCGCAGCCGCGCTGCAATTGCGCGATACCCCAGACGTCAAGGAAGCGCCCCGCGATCTGCCCGCAGTCCTGCGCGGCGACGATCTCGCTGCCTGACCGGCTCTATCTGACGATCACTTTCGCGCCCAAGGCTACGCGCTCGTAGAGATCGATCACGTCTATATTGCGCATTCTGATGCAGCCGGATGAGGCCTCGTGGCCAATGGTTTCCGGCTCATTCGTGCCATGAATGCGATAGAGCGTGTCACGCCCGTCCTGATAGAGATAAAGCGCCCGCGCGCCGAGCGGGTTGTCAGGGCCACCCTTGAGGCCGCCCTCCTCTGCTGTCGGACGCAGCTCTGGCCAGCGCGCAACCATGGAAGCCGGCGGCATCCAATGGGGCCATTTCGCCTTGCGGGCGACGACCGACGTTCCTGTCCAAGCCTGATCGTCAGCGCCCGTAGCCACCCCGTAGCGGATGGCGCGGTTGTTGGGCAGGACGAAATACAAAAAATGCTGTTTTGTGTCGACGACAATCGTGCCGGGTGCCTCACCGGTCGGATCGACGACCTCATAACGCTCGTAAATGGGATCAAGCGGATGATCGGGAACCTGGGCGATCAGACGACGATCATGGTCTGTCAGTTGAGGGTCTGGCACAGCCCTCAGGTTGCACCCAGCCAGTACGAAAGCGACCAATGACACGATAGTAAGTTTCGATACTTGCATACGAATCACGGCCCGATCAGAAATTCGAATCACTTATGCCGTTACGGCACACCGCCCGTATCAGGCCTGACGCGCAAGCGGAAGCTGTGCCTCAGGCCGGTGAGGCAAAATGGCCGTCCGGGGGGCGGCGCGATTCTCGATGGACATGCCAGGCTGCC
>CANHAW010000310.1 GCA_947458675.1 Beijerinckiaceae bacterium | reverse complement strand
GTGCGCGAGACTTTGCCGGATGCCGATGCCAAAGTCGAAATGCTGACACCGCTGGGTTTCGGCCATGCCAATGTGGTTGTTGCTGTGCCGCAGGCCTGGATCGATGTGCGCAACATGACCGATCTTGAGGATGTCGCCGCCGCCTATCGCGCGCGCCGTTCCGAGCGCATGCGCGTGGCAACCAAATATGTCAATCTCACGCGCCGCTTCTTTGCCGAACAGGGCGTCACCGATTATCGCATTGTCGAGAGCCTTGGCGCGACTGAAGGTGCGCCTGCTGCAGGACAGGCAGAGCTGATCGTTGATATTACAACGACGGGTGCAACGCTGGCCGCCAATGCGCTGAAGGTTCTGGACGATGGCATTATGCTGCGCTCAGAAGCCAATCTCGTTGCCTCTGTCACAGCGGATTGGAACGACAAGACCCGCGCCATTGCGCGCGCCATTCTCGGTCGCATTTCAGCCGAAGAGGATGCACGCACGACCCGCGAAGTGCGCGCCATATTGTCTGGCGACCGCGCCAAACTGGTGGCCGAGGCGGAACAGGTTTTCGGTGCGCGCGCTATTTTCGGCGTGACGAAAGAGGGCCCTGTCAGCCTGATCGCGCCGAAGAAAAATGTCGCGGGCCTTGCCGATTGGCTGATCGCCCGCGGTGCGGGTCATGTCACGGTGGCGCAGCTCGATTATATTTTCCAGCCGCGCAATGGGCTCTACGACAGGCTGGCTGCGCGGATCGGCTGATCCGCGTCCAGCTGTCAATCCGACAGCCAGAGCAGCGCCTTTTCCGGCAATTTCACTTCCAGAGTGCCGCCTTCCTCGCACAGGCTTTCGCCCGATACGAAAGGCGTGTCGACAATGACGGTCGCTCCGCCGAGCGCCAGTTCATAGCGGATTGTGGAGCCTAAAAATTCGCGGTGTTTCACCTGCGCAGGCAGGCCGCCCGCACCCGGCGCGACAAGGCTTGCATGCTGGGGACGGAAAACCAGCTGCGACCCCGGCGCCACTTGTGCATCTGCGGGTATGGCAATGCGCAGACCCTCGCCGATGATGAAAAAGCGCGCGCCATTTTCGCTCACCACTTCGCCCGCCAAAATGTTGGCCGTGCCCAGAAAGCGCGCCACGAAAAGATTGGCGGGATGTTCATAAACATCCATCGGCGCGCCGACCTGCTGGACCACACCGTCCTTCATCACGGCAATACGGTCGCAGATCGTATTGGCTTCTTCCTGGTCATGCGTCACGAAAATCGTGGTCAGTCCAAGTCGGCGCTGCAAATCGCGCAATTCGCGGCGCACCTGCACGCGCATTTGCGCATCGAGATTGGACAAAGGCTCATCGAGCAGGAGAACTTTCGGCGCAATGGCAATGGTGCGCGCCACGGCGACGCGCTGCTGCTGGCCGCCCGACAATTGCGAGGGCATGCGCCTGGACAGATGCGACAGGCCGACAAGCTCAAGCGCTTCCGCGACGCGTTTGTCGATCTCGGCGCGCGGCAGCCGGCGCTCTTCAAGCCCGAAAGCGACATTGGCAGCCACACTCAGATGCGGCCAGAGCGCATAAGACTGGAACACCATGCCGATGTCGCGCTTCCATGGCGGCAGGGCGCCAATATCGACGCCGCCAACGCGAACCTCGCCGCCGCGCGACTGATTGAAACCGGCAATCAGCCGCAGCAAAGTCGTCTTGCCGCATCCAGATGGGCCGAGGAAAGCAAAAAACTCGCCCGGCTGAATGTCGAGATTGACGTCCTTCAGCACATGATTGTCGCCGTAGAAGACATTGACATTGCGGATCGAGACGGCGGCCGCGCTGGCACGGACAGGAGAGGCGAGATCATTCATTGCGCGAGGCCCTTTGACGTCTGGCTGCGATCGGCGACGAGATGGGAGACATAGGTGCAAAGGCCGACGAAAATCACGGCAACAATGCCAAGTGCTGCACCCGCGCCGCGCCCGGCTGCCGATTGCATGAAGACATAAATGCCATAGGCCAAAGGTGCATCATTGCTCGATTGAACGAGCATGAGCGTGGCCGAGAGTTCGACTGCTGCTGTCGAGAAAGACGTGACGAAACCCGCCAGCATGCCACCTGTCATGAGGGGCAGGAGAATGCGCCGCACCGTGCGCGCTTTGGTAGCGCCGAGATTTTCGGCTGCCTCCTCCAGCGATTGCGAAATCTGCTGCAGCGTGGCGAAACAGGCGCGCAAAGCATAGGGCAGGCGACGGATGGCGAGCGCCAGAACGATCATCACCCAGAAGGTTGCCAGCGGTTTTCCATCCGGCAGATTGATGCCGTAAAACGTGCGCAAATAGCCGATGCCGATGACGACACCGGGAATGGCGAGCGCGGCTGTGGCCAGCCAATCGAGCCATTCGCGCCCGACAAGTTTGGTGCGCAGGACAAGATAGGCAATCGCGCCGCCGATGACGACATCGATGAGGGCGGCGAGTGAGGCATAGAGCAAAGTATTGGTGATATAGACGGAAGAATCGCTAAAGACCCGCGCGTAATGGGCGAAAGTATAGGCATCGGGCAGCGGGCTGAACGACCAGACGGTGGCAAAAGACAAAAGCGCCAGCCCGACATGGGGGCTGAGAACAAGCGTCAGGATGAGAGCGACCACTGCATAAGCGGCAATCCCTTCCACTTTCCTGAGCTTGCGTCGCGACAGGCCGCCACCGCCGCGTTGCACGGTGGCGTAATCCTTGCCGCGCAGAGACTGGATCGACAGCCAGACGGCCAGCACCGAGGCCAGCACCAGCATGACAGAAATGACATAGCCCATGGGATCGGCAATGCCGATCGAGGTGATGCGCAAATAGGCCTGCGGGGCGAGCATATCCTTGACGTTGAGCAGCAGCGGCGTCGCCAGATCGTCAAACACTTTCACAAAGACGAGCGAGGCGCCGGCGACATAGCCCGGCATGGCAAGCGGCAGAACGATGCGGCGAAACAGGCGCAGGCCCGAACAGCCCAGATTTTGCGCGGCCTCTTCCATGCTGCGGTCGATATTGCGCAGAGCAGCCGTGAGATTGACGAGGATGAAGGGGAAATAATGCAGCGCCTGCACAAAGACGACGCCCCACAATCCTTCCATGAAGGGAATTTTGAAATCGAAATATTCGTCGAGCAGCAGATTGACCGAGCCATTGCGCCCAAACAGCAATTGCAGCGCCACAGCGCCGACGAAGGGCGGCATGACGAGCGGCAGGAAACCGAGCGTCTGGATAATGGCTGCGCCGCGAAATTCGAAACGCGTTGTCAGATAGGCCAGCGGCAAAGCGATGATGGAGGCGCCGACAACCGTCATCAGCGCTACCCAGATCGAATTCCACAGCGAGCGCATGAACAG
>CANHAW010000309.1 GCA_947458675.1 Beijerinckiaceae bacterium | reverse complement strand
GGCGAAAGCAGGAGGCCGAAAATCGGATAGAGAAGACCGGCTGCAATGGGTACGCCGGCTGCATTATAGACGAAGGCAAGAAAAAGATTTTGGCGGATATTTCCCATTGTCGCTTTGGAAAGCTGCCGCGCGCGCACAATGTGCATCAGATCGCCGTTTAAGAGCGTGATGCCTGCGCTTTCCATGGCGACATCCGTTCCGGTGCCCATGGCAATGCCGACATCAGCTGCAGCAAGGGCTGGCGCATCATTCACACCATCGCCTGCCATTGCCACGACGCGGCCCTCATTGCGCAATTTCTCGACAATGGCGCATTTGGTTTCAGGCAGAACTTCTGCCTCAACGCGATCAATGCCGAGTTCTTGCGCAACAGCCTGCGCCGTGGTGCGATTGTCGCCGGTCAGCATGACAATATTTAGGCCCTCTTGCCGCAGGCGGCGCAAAGCTTCCGGCGTGTTTTTCTTCACCGGGTCTGCAATGGCGATGATTCCGGCGAGCGTCTGGCCATGGCCAAGAAAAACCACACTTGCACCGCTCATCCGCAATCTTTCGCTTTCCTCTTCCATGGATGAAGTCGAAATATCGAGGCCGTTTAGAAATTTTGCATTGCCTATGGCGACTTGTTTGCCTGCAACAAAACCTCTCGCACCTTTGCCGACCGGTTGGTCAAAATCTTCTATTGGAAGAAGCGCGAGATCTTGCTGCTTGGCAGCCGCCACAATAGCCGCCGCCAGCGGATGTTCGCTGAGTGCTTCCAGACTTGCAGCCAGGCGCAGCAAATCCGTTTCATTGCTGCTTTCTGTCGGCACAATGGCGGTGACGCGTGGTTTGCCTTCGGTCAATGTGCCGGTCTTGTCGATGACCAGCGTGTCGACTTTTTCCATGCGCTCGAGCGCTTCCGCATCGCGGATCAGCACGCCCATTTGCGCGCCACGCCCGACGCCCACCATGATCGACATGGGCGTTGCAAGGCCAAGCGCGCAGGGGCAGGCAATGATCAGAACGGAAACTGCAGCGACAAGACCGAAAGTCATGCGCGGTTCGGGCCCGAAGAGCGACCATCCGATAAAGGCCGTTGCGGCGGCGGCGACCACAAGCGGCACAAACCACCCCGAAACCTGATCGGCAAGGCGCTGGATCGGCGCGCGACTGCGCTGCGCATTGGCGACCATTTGCACGATTTTCGACAGCATTGTGTCGCGCCCGATTTTTTCGGCGCGCATGATGAAACTGCCTGTGCCGTTGATCGTCCCGCCAATGACTTTTGCGCCGGGCTCTTTCATCACCGGCATGCTTTCGCCCGTCACCAGCGATTCATCGACTGATGATCGGCCTTCAAGCACGGTTCCGTCGAGGGGCACTTGATCGCCTGGGCGTATGCGCAAGCGGTCGCCCAGATGGGCTTGATCGAGGCTGATGGTTTCCTCGCTCCCGTCGTCCCGCAAGCGGCGTGCATTTGTGGGCGTAAGATCGAGCAAAGCGCGAATGGCGCTACCTGTCTGCTCGCGCGCACGCAATTCGAGAACCTGCCCGACAAGCACGAGAATGATAATGACAGCGGCGGCCTCAAAATAGATCGGCACCGATCCGTCATGATTGCGAAAGGCGGGCGGGAACAGGCCGGGGATGAATGTTGCGATCAGGGAATAGAGATAAGCCACGCCTGTGCCCATGGCGATCAGCGTGAACATGTTCAAGTGACGCGTGATGAGCGATTGCCAGCCGCGTTCGAAGAAAGGCCAGCCGGCCCATAGCACGACAGGCGTGGCAAAGGCGAATTGCACCCAATTGGACATTTGCTGCGGCAGCAAATGTCCACCGATGAGATGTCCGCCCATTTCCAGCGCGACTACAGGCAGGGCAAGCGGAACGGCAATTTTCAGCCGTCTTGTGAAATCGATGAGCTCATGATTGGGCCCCGCGTCGGCGCTCGGCATGTCCGGTTCAAGCGCCATGCCGCAGATCGGGCAGGAGCCCGCACCGACCTGTTTGATTTCGGGATGCATCGGGCAGGTGAAGATCGTGCCTTCCGCTACGGGCTCAGGCGGTGGTGCGGGCTTTTCGCCTGTGTAGCGCTCGGGGTCGTCCTCGAATTTTGTTTTGCAGCCAGGTGAGCAGAAATAGAATGTTTTCTTGGCATGGCGCAGCACGTGCTTGGCAAATGCGGTCGAGACTTCCATGCCGCAGACCAGATCCTTGGCCTTGCGCGTCAGATAGATGTCGGGGTCGGCCTCGAATTTGGTCTTGCAGCCGGCGCAGCAAAAATAGAAATCATGTTCGCCCTGGCGGGTATGATGTTTTGCGCCCTCAATGGTCACGCTCATGCCGCAAACGGGATCGAGCGCCTTTTCGGTCATTGGCGGCGTCAGGCCACTATGGCCGCTGCAGCAAGAGCCGTGATGCTGATCTTCGCCGCTCATGGACCTGCCCCACTTGATCGATCTTCAGGATTATTGATACACCTTCCCATCGTTGGAAGGTCAAGGACAGATATGAATATCGGGACTGCAGCCATCGAGAGCGGCGTCAGCGCCAAAATGATCCGCCATTATGAGGCCATTGGCCTGTTGGCGCCGGCGGCGCGGCGGGAGAATTCCTATCGCGATTACGGCGCGCGGGACGTGCATGAATTGCGCTTTATCGGTAGGGCGCGGCGGCTTGGCTTTTCCATTGAGGAAATCCGCGTCCTGATCAATCTGTGGCGAGACGGCAAAAGGCCGAGCCGGGAAGTGCGGCGTGTGGCGATGGCTCATCTCCAGGACCTTGAAACGCGCATCGCCGAAATGCAGGCGATGGCGCAGACGCTGCAGAAGCTGGTCGCCGATTGCCGGGGCGATTCACGCCCCGATTGCCCGATCCTCGACGATCTCGGCAGCAGCTGTTGCACATAGAAGCTGCGGGCCGCCGAAATGGTTCAAAGGCGGAACAGCGGGCCGCAATCGTGCACAGCGCCATCATCCTCGCCAAGGGCGCGGGCACGTGGAACATCGAAACCGAAGAGATCGAGGTAAAGCGCCGACCATGGCGTGAGCGGATCGCGCGCATGGGGATCGCCCGGCGATAGCCAGGCAATATCGGCTGCCTCTTTGGGGTTGATGCGCGGCATGGCCTCGACAAGGCCGACGAAGAGATCGACGCATTCATGTTCGACAAGATGCCCAACCCGCGCACGATAGCGCACGCGCGCCAATGGTTTTAGCGGCATGCGCAGGCGCAATTCGTCATGCAGTCTGCGTTGTGCTGCCGCCAGCGATGTTTCGCCGGCCATCTGGTGGCTGCAGCAGGCATTCGTCCACATTCCACCGCAATGATATTTGGTTGTCGCGCGTCTTTGCAGCAATTGGCGGCCGTT
>CANHAW010000308.1 GCA_947458675.1 Beijerinckiaceae bacterium | reverse complement strand
TAAAGTAATACACTGTTTAATCTAATTTTTTAATTAAAAACCCCCTGGAAGCTGAGCTGCTGTTTTGGTTTTTTAGGGCCAAATCCCCATTTCGGGTTATCTGTGTTTTTCCAAAAGCGCGGGAATGCGCGCCGCCTCTTCGAAAAGATCTTCCGCGAGGCCGGCCAAGCCGGGGTCATTGTCGCGCGCCGCAGCCTCGACGCGTGCGGCCGCCTCGGCGAGCCGCAGAAAGCCGAAGCTCGCCGCGCTGCCTTTGAGAGCATGGGCCTCTTTGCGCATTGTCGCAGGCTCGCCCAGAGAATTGCGCAGCCGGGCGCTGCGATGGGTGACATCTGTTTTGAATAAATCGAGGGCGGTTCCGATATGCGCCTCGCCCAGATCCCGGCGCAATTGCGCGAGCACCCGATCATCGAGACTGGCGGTGCGGGCAGTGACTGCGCCCGGCTCGATCTTGCAAGATTGAATGGCCTCCATCAGGCCCAAGGCCGTAATCGGCTTGGTGGCAAATCCATTCACACCTGCTTCGAAGGCCGCTGCGCGATCTTCAACAAAGGCACTCGCTGTGAGCGCGATGATTGGAATATCGCGCACGGGCGATGCAAGAGCGCGTATGGCGCGCGTTGCTGCCAATCCATCCAGTCCAGGCATCATCACGTCCATGAGCACAAGGTCGATATGGGATTGTTGCACCCTTTCAATCGCAGCGTGACCATCGGCAACCGACAAAACCTGTGCGCCCATTCCCTCAAGCATGCAACGCAATGCGAAAAGATTTGTCGCATGATCGTCGGCGAGCAGAATGCGCAGGCCGGCAAGTTGCCCGGACAAAGGCGGCTGAATGCCAGCAATGTCGACATTGTCGCGTGCGATCTCGTTTCGCATCGTCTCGAGGAAGACAGGCTTCTGGACAATTCCGGCAAAGCTTTGCTGGTCTGCAGTGTCGGAAGCAAGCCATTCCTGTTTGGTTGCAAGCAGAAAGATTTCAATATTATCTCTGCCGGAAATATGCGGGCCGGCAAGTGAGGGATCGATGAGTGCGATCCGCCGCATGTTTTCTTTTTGGGCCTTGAGCCAATCGAGAGCGGCATCGACCGATGCAAAGGAGTCCACTGCCGCAAAACCCGGCGCAATCTGGCGGCCGATCACGTCTCTGTCGAATGCGGAGGCCGAAACAATCGCAATCGCGGCATCTTCGCGCTCGATCAATGGCAATGTGCCGCTGGCATCCAGCGGCAGGTCGAAGAAAAATGTGCTGCCTGACCCAGCTTTGCTTTCAACCTCGATCCGGCCGCCCATGCGCTTGACAAGTTTTTGAGAGATGGACAGCCCAAGTCCTGTTCCACCAAACCGTCGCGAGATCGAGGAATCGATTTGCGAAAAATCACGGAACAAGCGGCCGATATTCTCAGGGGCTATGCCGATGCCCGTATCCTCGACACGAAAGGCCAGCCTGTTTCCCGCTGCCGCTTTGTGGCAGGAAACGTCGAGCAGAACATGTCCGCTTTGTGTGAATTTGATCGCATTGCCGAGCAGATTGAGAAGGATCTGACGAAGGCGGCCAGGGTCGCCGATGACCTGACGTGGCACGTCTGGAGCGATAAGACATCCGATCGACAGGTTTTTTTCCTGTGCCTTGATCGTAACAATATCGAGCACGCTGCGAATCTGGCGCCGCAAATCGTAGGGAATCGATTCCAGACGCACCTGGTCGGCATCGAGTTTTGTCACATCCAGAACATCATCGATCAATTGCAGCAGATGCTCCGCCGATTCCCGCGTGACTGAAATATAGCGCGCCTGCCTCCGATCGAGATTTGTGGCGCCGATCAAATCGATCATGCTCAAAACGCTTCCCAATGGCGTTCGTATTTCATGGCTCATCGTGGCAAGAAAAGCCGTTCTGGTGCGACTTGCCGCCTCGGCTCTGTCGCGTGCGTCTTCGAGCATGTCGGCTTGCGCCGCCAAACGCTCACGTGCCGCATTCAGGCGATATTTCTCGATCGTGCCGAGGGCAATAATCGCCAGCAAGACGAAATTGACGAAGATCATCAGCCGACGGAGTCTGATCTCGTCGAATGCCACATCGCGGAGAGTCTCATCGCGACTGATCGCAACCGTTGTGATCAACGGATAATCGTTCAGCACGCGGAAACTGACGATACGCCTGACGCCGTCAATGACGCTCGTCAGTTCAATAATTCTTTCCCGCGCTCCCTGCAGCGCGCTCCCAAAGGCGGGGTTGGGAACCGCACGCCCCATGGTTTCTGGATTGACGCCGGCGCGCGCCAGAACGGTGCCATCTCTCCGCCAGACTGTGAGTGCCCCGTTCCGCCCGATATCGATCGATTCATAAATGCGCGTCAGCTGATCGGCCGCAACGCTCGCCATGAGAATGCCGGCAAACCTGCCGTCCCCGTAACGCACGCCGCGGGTGAATTGAATGGTCCAGCGCTGATCTGGACCCAATATTGGCTTGCTGATGAAAAGCGCGTCACCGCTTCCTTCGCGGTGAATGCGGATATGTTCCTGATGGTCGGGGTCGATGCGCCCTGCTTGCTGGCTTGCTGGGTGCCCCATCCCATCGACGCCGATAAAGGTGAGCCCGATGGCAAAATCATGCGGGAAGTCATCCCGCTGGGCCAGTGTTTCCAGGTGCAATCCGGCTGGGTCGCGGGCGATCTCCGCGCGTGCCATCAGCAGCGACTGGTCGATGTTGCGCACCGCGCTTCCGACGAATTGATCAAAGGCTGTATTGAGATTGCCCGCATTGGTTCGCGCAGAGTCCAGCGCCTTCTCCTTGCGATCGGCAAGATAGGCGCTCACCGCCAGATTGGCGGCGACCAAAGCCACCAGGCCGACCAGCGTCGTTGTCTGGTAGACGGCCCGGAGGATGCGTGTGGGCGAGAACAGCTTCATTGCAAGCGGGGTCTTTTCACTGGGCCGGTTCAAAATGGCTAGCCCTCTCCCAAGGCGCGATCCCGGAGGGCTGAAAGAGACAAGGGAGAAATAGCCCTATGGCCTTGGCTTGACAACAGAAGAGCTAGTCTAAGCTAGATCTATGTATCTGCTAAATAAGGCTAAATTATATAAAATTATCCGTTTTCGGCCCTCTTTAGGCGATCCGCCTGCCCATTTTCCAAGCGGATTTAGGCCCTTCCATAGCCTCAGGACAGGCCTTTTGGCCCATTGCCGGGTGCCCCCCGGCGGGCTTATCCTTCCCCCACTCGGAACGCACGAAGACGTGAAGAGCGGGAGGGATACATGAGCCTTGCGGATCGCCGGCCGATTGCCGGAATCGTCGCTGCTTTGATGACGCTTGGGCTTGGGGGCCCTGTGTCAGCGCAGCAAATGCCATC
>CANHAW010000307.1 GCA_947458675.1 Beijerinckiaceae bacterium | reverse complement strand
GTAACGCGTGAGATTGCCTGTAGCTAAGACGCCGATGATGTGACGCAGACGGTTCGGATTGTTCATGGAAAAAGCGTGGTGGCCCATGAGCCGGCGAACGCGCGCCAAAGTTTCTGGCTCGGCAATGGTGGCCTGGAGCGCGAACCATTTATCGACCACCAGCGCATCGCTTGCATGGGCACGGAAGAAGGAATCGAGCGCCTCCTCGCGCAAGTCGCCGGGAATTTGCGCCAGAACGCCAAGCCCGCCGATCTGATCGGTCATATTATTGGCGCGGCAGAATTGCTCATGCGCGCGCTTTGCGCCTTCCTTGGCATCGCCGGCGGCCAGAAGATCGAGCGCGGCATTGCGCAAGGCCCGCTGTCCCGCATGTGTGGCATCGGGCGAATAGGCGCTCACATTGGCAAGCGCCTCGATAATAGTGCGCAAGCGCGGGGCGAGGCGTGCGCCGATTTGCGCACGGAGAATTTTGCGGGCGCGATGAACGGCATCGGGATCGACATTCTCGCCGATCTCGCGCGCCAGATCGCTCTCGGTGGGCAGGATGAGCACTTGCGCCGTGAAGGCCGGATCTCGCTCATATTGCGCGAGCGTCTTGTCGAGCGCATCGGCAAGCTGGTCGCTTTCACCCGGCTTCGCCCCGTTGCGGATCGCATCGACTGCGCGCAGCATCCAGCGCATCGCGCAGGTCTGTGCGGATTGCCAGCGATTGAACATGTCGCTGTCATGGGCAAGCAGGACGAGCAGATCTTCGTCGCTGATGCTGGTCTCCAGATTGACGGGCGCTGAAAAGCCGCGCAACAGGCTGGGTATGGCGCGCTGGTCGATCTTGTCGAAAGCAATGCTGCGCGCTGGCGTTGAAATTTCAAACACGCCTGTGGCGCATTCATGGGCGGAAGCATCCGCGCTCTCGAGTTGCAAAGCACGGCCATTCGTATCGATCAGGCCCAGCGCCACGGGAATGATGAGGGCCTGTTTCTCTGGCTGGCCATTGGTGGGTCGCGTCTCTTGCGAAAAATGCAATGTCAGGCGCTTGGCCGCCTGATCATATTCGCAGGCAAGTTTCAGGCGCGGTGTGCCTGCCTGTTTGTACCAGAGCATGAAATGGGAGAGATCGCGCCCGGAGCTTTCGGCAAAACAGGCGATGAATTGTTCCACCGTTGCCGCCGTGCCGTCGCAACGGGCAAAATAAAGATCCATGCCGCGGCGGAATGCCTCTGCGCCAATGAGAAGTTTGAGCATGCGGATGATTTCCGCGCCTTTCTCATAAACGGTCGGCGTGTAGAAATTATTGATCTCGAGATAGGTTTCGGGGCGCACATTATGGGCCAGCGGGCCGGCATCTTCCGGAAATTGCGCGGCGCGCAACGTGCGCACATCCATAATCCGCTTGACCGGACGCGAGCGCTGGTCGGCAGAAAATTCCTGATCGCGAAAGACTGTCAGCCCTTCCTTCAGACAGAGCTGGAACCAATCGCGACAGGTGATGCGATTGCCGGTCCAATTGTGGAAATATTCATGCGCAATCACGCCTTCAATATGGGCGTAATCCGTATCGGTGGCGGTCTGTGGCAGGGCCAGGACATATTTGTCGTTAAAAACATTCAGCCCCTTATTCTCCATCGCGCCCATATTGAAGTCGGAGACGGCGACAATGTTGAACACATCGAGATCATATTCGCGCCCGAAAGCTTCCTCGTCCCATTTCATCGATCGTTTGAGCGAATCCATTGCATAATCGGCGCGGTCTTCCTTGCCATGTTCGACATAAATGCCGAGCCTCACGCGCCGGCCCGACATGGTGATGAATTCATCTTCGACAAGCGCGAGATTGCCGCCGACGAGAGCGAAAAGATAAGCGGGCTTCGGCCAGGGATCGTGCCAGATGGCGTAATGGCGCGAGGTGCCGGCAATGTCGCCGCTTTCGACGCAATTGCCATTGCCAAGCAGAACGGGGGCCACGTCGCGCTCCGCTTCAATGCGCGTCGAATAGACAGACAGAATATCGGGGCGATCGAGAAAATAAGTGATGCGGCGAAAACCTTCAGCCTCGCATTGCGTGCAATAGGCCGAGCCTGAGCGATAAAGGCCCATGAGCTTTGTGTTGGATGCCGGATCGAGTTCTGTCACCGTCGTCAGCGTGAAAGCATCGGGCACGCGCGCCAATGTCAGGCGATGCGGCTCGGCAATGCCCTCAAGCGCCAGCTTCTCGCCATTGAGCGCGACGGAAATGACATTCAGCTCGTCGCCATCGAGCACGAGCGGTGCATCCGCGCGCCCGTGCGGATTGCGGCGCATCTCAAGCCTGGCTTCCACGCGGGTTGCCGCGCCGTCAAGGCGCACATCCAGATCAACGCGATCGATGAGAAAATCGGGCGCGCAATAATCGGCGAGGCGAACAGGCTGGGGAATGTCAGTGCGCATGGTTCAGGATCCGGAAGCTTTTTTTCGTGATGGGGAGACCATAGCATCTTGCCAATGGTTTAAGCGAGCTTGGCAAAGCTGCGCCAGAAAATGACGGCGGCGATGAGATTGAGCAGGCCCAGCGCGGCCAGAAGAACAGGCTCGCCAAGCCCGACAAGCGAGGATTGCAGAAGAGCCGTCACCAATGTCGCGCCGGCCATATAGAGCGAGGAGACAATATTGACGCCGGCAATCACGCGGGCGCGCCGCTCCTGCTTCGACCATGCCTGCACGGCTGCAAAAGCCGGCACAACAAAGAGGCCGGCAGCGGCAGCAAGGCCGGTGACATCCAGAGCGATGCGCAATCCTGTCGCGCTTTCGAGGAAGGCGCGCAGCGAGACGGCGCCTTCGGCTTTCGGCAGATGCATGGTGGCAAAGCCGAGATCGATGAGGAAGCCGGCCATGGCGAGCGCTGCCAGTGGCACGGGCGCAAGCCAGATGCGTCCGCGCGCAAGAATGGCACCCGCAAGGGAGCCTATGGCAATGCCGATGGCGAAAAAGGCGCTGATGGCAGCTTCGACATCAAGCCCGCCGCCAATGCGCTGCTTGATCAGGACCGGCACAAGCGAAAGCGTGACAGCGCCAACGAGCCAGAACCAGCTCACCGCCTGCGTGCCGATCCAGATGCGCCGGTCGGGCACAAGCTCGACAATGGAGCGCCATGTCGAGCCGAAAATATTGGGATCGGCGCGCAGGCCAGGCGCACCGGGCTTTGTCGAGGGAATGAAAAGAGCGGTTGCATAGCAGACAAGGGCAATCAGCATGAGCTGGATGGCGACGCCGGTGGCCTGACGCGATTCGTCCGCAGCATAGGCGCCAAAAACAATGCCGCAGAGAATGGCAATGAATGTGGCGCCTTCGATCAGGGCATTGCCGGCCGGCAATTCCTCGCGCGC
>CANHAW010000306.1 GCA_947458675.1 Beijerinckiaceae bacterium | reverse complement strand
CGGCTATACGAAACAGGCAGGCCGGCCAGCCAAGGCGAGTTTCATTCTCGTCAACGATCCCGATGGTCCCGATCTCGAACAATTTGTGTTCGATGGTGGCGGGGGCGCGATAGCGCGCGGCACAATCGAGCTCGATGCCTCAGGTGGATTGGAACGCGCGCGGTTGACGCAGGTGCGTCTGTCACCGGGCGATGACATCAGGATTGAGGCAGAGCAGAAAGACGTTCTCAAATTGGTCGTCTCCGGGCGCGCCGTCGATGCGCGTCCCTTCCTCAAACTTCTCACCACAGGCGCGCCCTCAGGCAGTCGCGGTCCTGCGACGCCGCCCAAGGATTTCGATCTCGAGCTCAAGGCTGCAACGGTCACCGGCCACAACGGCAAATCCGCATCGGGTGTCGAAATGCGTTTGGGTCGGCGCAATGGACAGATCCGGCAATTTCAATTGTCCGGACGTTTCGGGCGTGAATCCGTTGCCGGCTCGATTGCCCGCGCCAATAATGGCGATGCGCCGCAAGTTGCCATTACAACCAATGACGGCGGCGCCCTTCTGTCCTTTTTCGATTTCTACCGCCGCATGGAAGGTGGCAAGCTCACCTTTGTCGCAAGCGTCGAGGACGGCATGATCGACGGCACGGTCAATGTCCGCGATTTCATCGTGCGCAACGAACCTGCCTTGCGTCGTCTTGTGACAGAGGGCGTTGCTGCGCGCGATCGCAGCGGACAGATGCGGATCGATACGACCGCAGCGGCCTTCACACGTTTGCAGGTGAGCTTCACGCGCGCGCAGGGTCGCATCGATTTGCGCGACGGCATCATCAATGGTCCGGAGGCGGGTGCAACAATCGAAGGCTCGCTCGATACGCTGAACGATCGCGTCAATATGACGGGCACATTCGTGCCGGCCTATGGGCTCAATAATATGTTTGCCAAAATTCCGGTCGTCGGATTCTTCTTGGGCGGTGGCTCGAATGAAGGATTGTTCGGCGTCAATTTCCGGATCAGCGGACCGGCGACAGCGCCCGTGCTGACGATCAATCCCTTGTCCGCACTGGCGCCCGGTTTCCTGCGCAAAATTTTTGGCGCTGGGGAAATCGGCACAAGCCAGATGCCGCAGCCGCCTGCACCCGTGCCGCAGGAACAGCCATCGGCCTCCAATGGCACAACGACCATGCAATATGCGCCGGCGCGGCGTATCGCCCCGTTTCGCTGATCAGACCGGCTTGAGAAGAATGTGTTTCTTCTTGCCGAGCGAGAGTTTCACAACGCCATCGCCCGTCAGATCTGCATCTGCAAGAACCGCACGTTCATCGGTGACATTGGCGTCGTTCAGACGCAGACCGCCGCCCTTGACCTGACGGCGCGCTTCGCCTGTTGAGGCTACAAGCCCCGCTTTGACAAAGGCGGTCAAAATGCCGATGCCGGCATTGAATTCGTCGCGCGTGACTTCGATGGTTGGCAGCGCGCTGGAGAGCACGCCTTCCTCAAAAGTCTTGCGTGCGGTCTCGGCAGCAAGCTCCGCCGCTTCGCGCCCATGCAACATGGCGGTCGCTTCATTGGCGAGGATCTTCTTCGCCTCGTTGATCTCTGCGCCGCCGAGCTTTTCGAGACGCGCGATCTCGTCCATCGGCAATTCAGTGAACAGGCGCAGAAAGCGCCCGACATCGGCGTCTTCCGTGTTGCGCCAATATTGCCAGTAATCATAGACGGGCAGCATGTCCGCATTGAGCCAGATGGCGCCCGACGCCGTCTTGCCCATTTTCGCGCCCGAGGCCGTGGTGAGCAGCGGCGAGGTCAAAGCATAAAGCTGCGGCGTGCCCATGCGCCGGCCCAGATCAATGCCCGTGACAATATTGCCCCATTGGTCGGAGCCGCCCATCTGCAAATTGACGCCATGGCGCTTGTTCAGCTCCACGTAATCGTAGGATTGCAGGCACATATAGTTGAACTCGATGAAGGAGAGTTCCTGATCGCGCTCGAGCCGCATCTTCACACTGTCCATCGACAACATGCGATTGACCGAGAAATGGCGACCGACGTCGCGCAGGAAGTCGATATATTTGAGCGCCGTCAGCCATTCAGCATTGTCCGTCATCATCGCGTCGGTCTTGCCGTCGCCGAAGGTCAGGAATTTTGTGAAGACCTGTTTGATGCCGTTCTTGTTGGCCTCGATCTGGTCGAGCGTCAAAAGCTTGCGGCTTTCGTCCCGGCCTGATGGATCGCCGACCTGTGTCGTGCCGCCGCCCATCAGCGAGATCGGCTTGCCCGCGCCCGTCTTCTGCCTCCAGCGCAGCATCATGATCTGGACCAGCGAGCCGATATGCAGCGAGGCCGCCGTGCAGTCGAAGCCGATATAGGCCACGAGCTCGCCCTTGGCGGCCTTTTCATCGACGCCCGCGAAATCGGAGCATTGATGAATATAGCCGCGCTCCTGGAGCGTGCGGAGGAAGTCGGACTTCGGCTGGAAATCGGCTGTCATGGGATCCTCGTAACGTGCGGCGAGGTTTAGTCGACAGGGCGCACGGGCGCAACGTGACAGGCGGCAGTCCACCCCCTAGCATGGCACAATCCTCCCCGTCGTCATTGCGAGCGGAGCGAAGCAATCCAGAAGCACCCTGCGGCTCTGGATTGCTTCGTCGCTCCGCTCCTCGCAATGACGGGCCGGGGCCCATCCGCGATGTGCCGAGACCCGATCATCCATGACCCTGTACCGCGCCATAGGCATGATGTCCGGCACGTCGATGGATGGCGTCGATGTCGCCCTCATCGAAACGGATGGGAAGGCCCATGTCGTGCAGGGTCCGTCGGGCTTCCGGCCCTATGTGGATTCCGAGCGGACGCTCTTGCGTGCAGCTCTTGCCGACGCCAAGGGCCTGACCGATGCCGCGCAGCGCCCCGGCATTCTGCCCCAGGCCGAGGCTTTCATCACTTGCGCCCATGCGGAAGCGGTCGAGACTTTCTGCCGCGCAAAGGGCGTGGACCTGTCGGGCGTGGATGTGATCGGCTTTCACGGCCAGACGGTTCTGCATCGGCCCGAACGTGGCCTCACCGTCCAGATAGGCGATGGGGCCGAGCTGGTCGAGCGGCTCGGCCGCCCCGTGGTCTTCGATCTGCGCAGCGCCGATGTGAAAGCGGGCGGGCAGGGTGCGCCGCTCGTCCCGGTCTATCACCGCGCTTTGGTCGCGCAGGCGCGCGTGGCGGGACCGGGGCTGCCCGAAGTCGTGGCCGTTCTCAATCTCGGGGGCGTCGCCAATGCGACCATTCTGTCAGGCGACGCCGATCCGCTGGCCTGCGACACGGGGCCGGGCAATGCGCTGCTCGATGATTTCGTCCTCTCCCGAACGGGTGCAGCCTATGATGAGGGCGGAGCATTGGCT
>CANHAW010000305.1 GCA_947458675.1 Beijerinckiaceae bacterium | reverse complement strand
TGGCGGGCTCGTCGGCATGGGCGTGGATGCCGCAACCGGATCGACGCTGGAGCATTTCCCCAACCCGGTTTTTGTCACGCTGCAGCCCATCGGAAAGGTTGCGCCGCCGCCGCGCAAGCCGGCACCGAAAGCAAAGCCGGCCGATGCGCCGCAAAGCTAATCCAGAGCAAACAGGGGTCGGCTATAAAGCCGGCTCCTTCACGCCCCGAGCTGATCGGCCTTCACGGGCTCGATCGCGACGCTCTCGCCACAACCGCAGGCCGAGGTCTGATTGGGATTGTTGAAGACAAAACCGGAGGACAATTTATCCGCTTTGAAATCCATCTGCGTGCCGAGCAGGAACATGACCGCCTTAGGGTCGATCAGCACTTTCACGCCCTTGTCCTCGACGACTTCATCGTAAGGGCCGATCTCTTCGGCCCATTCCATCGTGTAGGACATGCCGGCGCAGCCGCCGTTCTTCACGCCGACGCGCAAGCCCACGACGGGCTTTTCGGCATTGGACATGATATCGCGCACACGCTGCGCAGCAGCGTCGGAGAGCGTCAGAGCCTTGGCCAGCGGACGTATCGACATTTCTCTCTCCCTCAGCCGGGTTAAAGGCCCGGCGATTGAGTTCCCATCACCCTACCACATATCCAGCGCGACGCGCGCCTCATCCGACATGCGGCTTTGATCCCACGGGGGATCGAAAACCATACTGACCTTGGCCCCCGAAACGCCCTGAACGCCAGAAACGGCATTTTCGACCCATTGGGGCATTTCGCCAGCCACAGGGCAAGCGGGCGCAGTCAGAGTCATATCCACTTTGACGAATTTGGAATCGTCAATGTCGATCTTGTAGATCAAACCGAGCTCGTAAATATCGACCGGAATTTCCGGATCGAAGACGGTCTTGAGCGCGACGACAATATCGTCCGTCAGGCGCTCCAATTCCTCAGCAGGAATGGCGGGCGCGAGCGCAAGGTCGGGCCGGTTTGGCTGCATCTCGCTGGTTGTCGTGTCTGACATCGTCATTCCTCAGGCGAACAAAGCTTCGGCCTTGGCCAAAGCATCCACAAGGGCGTCGACTTCGCTCCTTGTGTTATACAGAGCAAAAGATGCGCGACAGGTCGAGGTCACGCCAAAACGCGCCATCAAAGGCATGGCGCAATGGGTGCCGGCACGTACCGCAACGCCAGAGCGATCGATCACGGTCGCCACATCATGCGCATGAGCGCCCTTCATCTCGAAGGAACAGATCGCGCCCTTGCCAGGCGCCGTGCCGATGAGGCGGATCGAATTCAAGCGGCCAAGCCGCTCCTGCGCATAGGCGCCCAGCGCATTTTCATGCGCCCTGATCTGCTCACGCCCGATCGCCATCATATAATCGACCGCAGCCCCGAGACCGATGGCCTGAACGATGGGCGGGGTGCCCGCCTCAAAGCGATGCGGCGGGACATTGTAGGTGACATTGTCGAGCGTGACCGTTTCGATCATCTCGCCGCCGCCGTTGAACGGTGGCAGTTTCTCCAGCCATTCGCGCTTGCCGTAGAGCACGCCAATGCCGGTCGGCCCATAGACTTTGTGACCGGTGAAGACATAAAAATCGGCATCGAGATCGCGCACATCGACATCGAGATGACAGGCGCCCTGCGAACCATCCACCATCACCGGTATGCCGCGCTCATGGGCGATGCGGATAATCTCCTTCACCGGAACCACTGTGCCAAGCACATTGGACATATGCGTGATGGCGACAATTTTCGTGCGCGGTGTCAGCGTCTTTTCGAATTCTTCGATGGAGAACGAGCCGTCTTCGGCCACGCCCACCCATTTCAGCACGGCGCCCTTGCGCTCGCGATGAAAATGCCAGGGCACAATATTGGAATGATGCTCCATGATGGAGAGAACGATTTCATCGCCCTCGCCGATATGCGCTGCACCGAAGGACGCCGCCACGCAATTGATCGCTTCTGTGGCAGAGCGCGTGAAAATAATTTCATCGGTGGAGCCGGCATTGAGAAAGGCCCGCACTTTCTCGCGCGCACCCTCAAAAGCTTCCGTCGCCGCATTGGCGAGATAATGCAGTCCGCGATGAACATTGGCATATTCATGCTCGTAAGCATAAACCATGCGATCGATCACCTGACGCGGTTTTTGCGCCGATGCGGCATTGTCGAGATAGACAAGCGGCTTGCCATAGGGCCGCTCGTTCAGGATCGGAAAGTCCTTCCGGATCGCCTCGACATCATAGGCTTGTGTCATGTGGTTCAGCCCTTTCGCGCCGCAAGCCAGAGGCCGATGCGCTCGGCCAGCATTGTGCGCAGGTCTTCGTTTTCGACGCGATCCGTCGCTTCATCGATGAAAGCTTCGAGCAGCAAGGATTCAGCCTGCGCCTTCGGCAGACCGCGCGCCATGGCATAGAAAACCTGGTCCTCATCGAGCTGCGCCACCGTCGCGCCATGCCCGCAGACCACATCGTCGGCAAAAATTTCAAGCTCGGGCTTGTTGTTCATCGACGCGCCATCGGAGAGCAAGATTGCCTGGCTCTTCATGCTGCCATCGGTTTTCTGCGCGCCGGGCGCAACCATCACCTTGCCCTGATAGACGCCGGTCGCCTCGCCGTCGAGAACGGTCTTGAAATATTCGCGGCTCTCGCAATGGGGCGCCACATGTTCGACAACAAGCGTTGTATCACTGTGATCGCGACCTCTGAGCAGCGTCGCACCGGCCAATTGACCGCGCGCATGATCGCCATCGAAACGCATATGCACCTGCCGGCGAAACAATCCGCCACCGCGTGCCAGCGTGAAGGAATTGAATGAGGCGCGTGTGCCGATTGTGGCAAGCAGATGCGCCACATGAACCGAGCCGTTCGCCAGACTGGCTGGTGCGAAAACATGTTCGAGCACGGCATCATTGCCGATCTGAAACACCATGGCGACATTGCGCTGCGCAAGCGCACCCTCATCGCCGCTTTCATCTTCCACCAATGTGAGCTTGGCACCCTTGCCAAGCCGAACGAGCGAACGCGCATAGATGGATTGCGCAGCCTCGCCGCTCGACAGAGAGATGATCTCGACGGGATCGGCAATGGTCACGCCATCGGCGACATCGATCACAAGCCCGCCCTGCATGAAGGCCGTGTTCAGCGCAAGCGTCGCATCGCCACCGCCAAGCCCGGCAGCGGCCAGAGACGAAACAATTGACGCATCGCCAGCGCGCAACACATCGCCCAGAGATTGAACGCTCAGCCCCTTGGGCAGGCGCGCCACATCGGAAAGCGCAGCGACATAATAACCATCGACCAGAACCGGACGAATGGTCTCAACGCCGGCCAGACGCGGCGCCAATTCTTCGAGACGCGCGGCTTGCGCGGCAATGGCGCCGGGCGC
>CANHAW010000304.1 GCA_947458675.1 Beijerinckiaceae bacterium | reverse complement strand
ATGGGCGATGCGAATTTCAGGCACATCTGTCATGCCCGGCATGACATAATCGGCGAAAGTTGTGGCAAGCGGCTGGCCGTCGGAATTGTAGGGAATTTCTTCAAACAGGCCGGTGCCGATGCCCTGTGCAATTCCGCCCTGGACCTGTCCATCGACAATCATCGGATTGATCATCGTGCCGCAATCTTCGGCCACAGCATAATCGAGGATTTGCACATGGCCGGTGTCTTCATCGACGCTGATGACGACAGCATGTGCGCCATAAGAAAACACGCCGGCAGATTCTGCAGGCTCATAAGTTCCTGTTGCTTCCAATGTCGGCTCAACGCCTGCCGGCAGGTTTTCCTGTCGGACATTGGCTGCATAGGCAATTTCGCGGAAAGCCACGCTGCCCTGTGCGGCTATGACATGGCCGTCCTTCAGTTCGACATTTTTTGGATCGGCCTGCAGAATATGCGCGCCGATCAATCTGATTTTCTGGGCAAGTTTGCGCGACGTGGTGCCAACAGCGCCGCCGGCAAAAACGATTGAGCGCGAGGCAAACGTTCCAAAGCCGAATGGCGTCGTTGCCGTGTCGCCATAGCGTATCTTGATCTGGTCGGGATGGAGGCCCAATTCGTCAGCAGCAATTTGCGCGAGCGAGGTTTCATGTCCCTGTCCGTGATTTTGCACGCCGACATGAATATTGACCGATCCGTCTGGCAGCATGCGGACATTGGCCGCTTCATATCCCGGCACGATGCGGGATTTGCGTTTTGACCATTCGACGACCCCATGGCCGCTCTGTTCTGTGTAAATCGCAAAGCCGACGCCGATGCGCTTTTTGCCTTTTTGGTGCTGTGCCTGCTGACGGCGGATCTCGGGGACATTGACCATTCGCGCGGCTGTTTCCAGCGCGTCGTGATAATCGCCTGTATCGAGTTTCAGGCCTGCCACAGTCATATATGGCATTTCTGCTTTGGTAACGAGGTTCTTCTTGCGCAATTCATAGGGCTCTATCGCCAGATGATGCGCGAGTTCATCCACCATGCGCTCAATGGCAAAGCAGGCGCCCGGCCGCGCCACGCCGCGATAGGGGCCCATCGGCGCTTTGTTGGTGGCGACAGTCCATGTATTCACATTCAATCCGCGCATGCGATAGGGGCCCGGCAGATTCCCTGCCGCCATGCTGGCTTCCATGAATGAACCGGTTGGCCATAAAGCATAGGCACCGGCATCGATGTGAATATCGCCTTCGATCCCGATAATGGTTCCATCCGTCTCGGCGCTGATGATCAGATCGTAATGATGATCGCGGCAATGGACGGATGCGAGGAGGTGTTCGCGGCGGTCTTCGATCCAGCGCACCGGATGGTTCCGTTTGAGCGCTATGGCGCAGACAGCAACTTCTTCGGGCAAGAGCCGGTTCTTGCCGCCAAACCCGCCGCCAACATCTGGGACAATGACGCGTATCTGGTTTTCCGGAAGTCCCAGGGCGCGGGCGAGGCCAAGGCGCATGACATGGCCGCCTTGCGTCGAAAGATAGACAATCAGTTCTTCGTTGCGCGCGTCCCAATGCGCAACGCAGCCGCGCGGCTCCAGCGAAACAGTGGCCTGCCGGTTCATCCGGAACTTGCGGTGCAGGCGGATCGGCGCTTTGCCCATGAGGCTTGTGTCGCCGGCGCTGATCGTGCGCGCGATATAGGCATTGTTGGGCCAGTTTTCGAAGAGCCGCGGTGCCTCTGGCTTGATGGCCTCGATGGCGTCCACCACAGCCGGCAATTCTTCGGCATCCACAATCACACGTTCGGCGAGGTCTTCCGCAAGCGCTCGCGTCGGGGCAAGGCAGGCGGCAATGGATTGGCCAACGTAGCGCGTCTTGCCAGAGGCGAGGGCAGGGTAGGGCGATTGCCGGAAGGCTTCGAGTTCTGGCCCCGCCTCAAGCACGTTGAGATCGGGCAGGTCGGCGAATGTGTAAACATCGCCCGCGCAATCTTGCGGCTTCTCAATCTTATTCAGTTTGGCATGGGCAAATTGGCTGCGAACGAAAGCAATGTCCTGCATGCCATGTAATTTAATGTCAGCAACGAACATGGCTTTGCCGGCAAGGTGGCGCGCGTCCTCCTTGCGCAAAAGGCTGGCCCCAATCCAGCCGGAGGCAACATGCGTTGCATCACCGCCCATTCTCGTCCCGGCTCCCCTGCCGCTCTTGTCTCGCGACACCGGAAAGCTCCGCTGTGCGCTTTATTTTATTTTCCGATTGCCCCGGTTATTTCTTTTATTTCAGAGGCTTCCCGTCGCCGGTGAAGCCTTGGAGGGCAAACTGTCCCAAAAAGCTGACACGGGGTCTTGATACTGTAAAGCTCTTTTTTGGTCCTGCCTGGCGCTGTCCCGCCTCCCGTCTGGCCGCTCGGGGGCAGGGCTCCGTTTGCGCCGCTCTTGAGCGCAGCGCGCGGGTCATCTGGGGTTCAGCCTTGCGGCTTGTTGAGTCTGAAAATAAGCTCGCCGCACTTCGTGCTCTCCAATCGTTGCGGGATTATTGAATGAAACGCTTTCTTGCCGGCTTTCTCGTGTCAGCATGCCTCTCGGTTCTGCCTGTCGCGGCGCAGGAATGGCCTTCGCGTCAGCCCATCAAGGTCATTGTCACCCTGTCGCCGGGCAGCGCGACCGACGTGTTGGCACGCCTCGCATTCGAACAGGTGAGCAAGCAAATCGGTCAAGCGATCGTGATCGAGAATCGCGCCGGCGCCGGGCAGAGGATCGGCACAACCGCTGCCGCCCGAGCTGAGGCGGATGGCTATACTCTGCTGGTCAATTCCTCGACTCATACGCTGTTCTCGTCGATCTTTTCCAATCTCGCCTTTGATGTGACCCGCGATTTCGTCGCCCTTGGGCCTTTGGCGAGCATTCCCACTGTCATGGTCACGCCGCCCTCGCGCGGGTGGAAGACACTGGGTGAGTTCGTCGCGGCTGCGAAAGCCAAGCCCGGCTCGATCAATTTCGGCTCTGGCGGTATCGGCAATTCTACCCATCTTGCGGCCGAGCGCATGCGCATGGCCGCCCGCTTCGAGGGCGTGCATGTTCCCTTTGCCGGAGCGCCGGAAGCCATCAACGAAGTGGTTGCGGGCCGCGTGGATTTCTATTTCTCGCCCGTTCCGCCAGCCCTTTCGCTCATCCGCGACGGCAAATTGTCGGCGCTGGCCGTCTCGAGCTCGCGTCGCTCGTCCGTGCTGCCGGATGTGCCGACCACGGTCGAATCCGGTCTGCCGGATTCAGGCTATGAATTCTGGGTGGGTGCTTTTGCGCCGGCCAAGACCCCTCAGCCGATTGTCGATCGTCTCGCGCGCGAATTGCGCATTGCCCTGGACACTGAATCAGTGCGCGCGAAATATGCCGCTTTGGGTGCCGAT
>CANHAW010000303.1 GCA_947458675.1 Beijerinckiaceae bacterium | reverse complement strand
GAGCCGACGGAATCGTAATCGGGCGTAAAACCGGTTGCGAGCAATTCGGCAATATCGCCACGCGTCCATGAGCCTATGCCCTTGGGCGTTATATTCGGCACAAAGCCGCGCCCTTCCGGATCGGGCCCACCTGCATGACGCTGCGATGGGATGATCCCGCCCAAAGCATCGCGCGGCGAATGGCATTCGGCGCAATGACCCAGCGCTTCGACGAGATAGCGCCCGCGATTCCAGGCCGCGCTTTTCGAAGTATCTTCCTGCATCGGCGTCCGGTCGAGATAAAGCGCCTTCCACAAACCGAGGCCACGACGAATATTGAAAGGAAAGCCAAGATCATGCGCGCGCGCTTTGCCCTCGACAGCCGGCAATGTGCGCAGATAGGCCATCAGATCAGCCATATCTGCAAGGCTGGCCTTCGCATAGGATGCGTAAGGGAAAGCGGGATAATAATGATCGCCGGCAGGTGAAATGCCGGCCAGCATGGCATTGGCGAGATCGGCCAGACTCCATGCGCCGATCCCGTCGCTTCGATGGGTGGAAATATTGGGCGCGATGAAAACGCCGAACGGCGTTTTCATCTCATGCCCGCCGCCCAGCACTTTCCGGTCCTTCTGGCCCGGCGTCATGTGACAGGAGGCGCAGCCGCCTGCATTGAAAACAATCTCGCCGCGCGCCGCATCGCCAGTCTTCTCAAGCGATGCTGCAACATCCATCCCCACAAAGCCCACAGGCCTTGTCAGCCACCAGAACAGGCCAAGGCCCGCGATGCCGAAAAGAAGGAGAAGGGCGAAGAGGCGCTTCATGCCAAGCGGCGCATTTATTTCTTCGCGCGATAATCTTCATGGCACGCGCCACAGGCGCGCAGCACGCCGGGCAATGTCGCCTTCAGGCTTGCCTCATCCTTGATGGAGGCTTGTGCAGCCGTGGCATCCTTGCCGAACTGCGCCCATTTGGCGTCGAAATCAGCCTTTTTCGCATAGACAGACGGAAGCGCTGCAGTCTCGCCCGATCCTGCGCCCTGGACGAAAAGCGCCGGCGCCTTGGCTGCGACATCCGCATAGGTCTTGAGCGACGCCTGCACGACCTGCAGATCGAAAGCGGTTTCACCCTTGAGCATGGTGCCGGGCGCACGCGAGGCCTGGGACAGGTTCTTCATGAGCTGCTGGCGCTCGGCAATCGGATTGCTCTGGGCAAAAGCCGCAGTGGCAGAGACGACCAAAACACTGGCGACAAGCATTCGACGGATCATGCGGCTTCTCCTCGGGTTGCGGCCACATATTGGCGGGCGCATTAAGAACATAAGGCGGAACCTTGCTGTGGAAAGCGGCAGGAGGCGGGAAAAATCGCGCCCGGCAGCTCCATCAGCGCTCGATTGGCAGGCCAGCCTGCAGCCAGCCATTCATTGAGTCTTGAAAATGCGTATGAATATCCGCCCTGCCGGCCTCCTGGGCCTGCTGAAGGCCAAGCAATGTCCGCCGCCCGGACTGGCAAGAAAGAACCACGGGGCGATCATTGGGCAGGCTGGAGGGATCGAAAGCCGACAAAGGCATGTTGATGGAGCCCGGAATATGGCCGGCTGAAAATTCATGCGGCTCACGCACATCGACGAGATAAATCGTGCCCGTCGCCAAGCCCTGCTTCACATCCTCAAGTTCCATGACTTCCACGCGCATTCCCGACATCTCCGTCTCCGGTTTCGATCTATGTCTTGATGTAGCAAGAATCGGGGTGCCGCGTCACGCTGCTTTCAAAAACAGATCGAGATTGAACACGACCGCACCCACGAGCAGCAAGATCATCGGGTGGACTTTTGGGCGGAAGGTGAGAACTGCCGCGACAAAGGCAGCCAAAGCCCAGGACAGCGGGCCAGCATCGGCAAGTTTGAAAATAACCAGCACGCCGGCAAACATCAGTCCGGTGCCGATCGGCGCCAATCCCGTTTCAAATGCAGCATGCCAGGCATGCCCGCGATAGCGGTTCCAGACCTTTGCAATGCCCAGGCACATGATGGACGAGGGAATGAACAGCGCGGCCGTAGCCACAAGCGCGCCGGTCCAGCCTGCAACTTTCCAGCCGATCAAAGTGGCGAGCATTGAGCCCGGCCCCGGCGCGACGCGCGCCACGGCGAAAATCTCGACAAATTCGCGCGCCGTGATCCATTCGTGCACATCCACCGCCTCGCGCTGGATGGGGGCAAAAACCGAAGGGCCGCCGCCAATGGCGACCAGCGACATGGGCACGAAAACCGCCATCAGTGCGAGATAGGTGGAGAGATCGCTGTCGTCTTCACGCATCGCGCGGCTCCCTCGGCCAGACGGCAGCGACGCTGAGTGGCCCGATGACAAGAACGACAGGCACCAACGGCCACTCAAACACGCCTACAGCAACGAAAGTGGCGATCATCGCCAATGTCGGCGCAACACGCTTGATGACGCGCTGCGCGCCAACAATGCCAAGCCGCATGTTGAGGCCCACAGCCGCCGCCGCGACGCCATCGACGCAGGCCTGCAGCACCGGATATTGCTGCAAATGCACATAGACCATGGCGACCAGCACGCAGAGCACGGTCGGCCCGGCAAGAAGCGAGAAAAGCGTTGTCGCCGCACCCCAGCCGCCGCGAATGCGATAGCCGACATAGACGCAGAGATTGGTGACATTGGCGCCCGGCAGCACCTGCGCCAGCGCAACGCCGGAGAGAAAATCGTCATTATCCATCCAGCCGTATTGGTGGACGACCTGACGATGGATCCAGCCCGACAGCCCGCCGCCGAACGACATGACGCCCGTCCAGAAAAACACGCGCCCCAGCTCGAAGAGCGAGGGCGGCGGATTGAGGGGCGCGGGAGAGCTGGGAGGCATCGATTCGGGGCCTTTTGTTCTTCCCTTGAGCATAGAAGAGCGCGCGCCAGACACAAATCACGAGATGCACCCTCTCCCGCCAGCGCGGGAGAGGGGCGCGCTACCCCACCAGTACGATGCGCACGTCGTTCACATTGGTCAGTGTCGGTCCCGTCACGACGAGATCGTCGGTGGCCGCAAAAACCGAATAGGACAGATGGCCATCAAGCAGAGCGCGCGGATCGAGCCCGGCGGCGCGGGCGCGTGCCAATGTGTCGGGCACAAAAAGCGCGCCTGCATTATTTTCCGACCCGTCGATTCCATCCGTATCGCCGGCAAGTGCGCAAATATCAGTGCCCTCCAGCGCCAAAGCGAGCGACAGCAGGAATTCGCTGTTGCGTCCACCCCGCCCGCCTTTCGCGCCCGTTACGCGCCCCTCGCCGCCCGAGATGATCGCATGACGACCGCCCGTGCGCGCTGCATGGCGCGCAATGCCGGCCATGACGAGGCCAATCTCGCGCGCCTCGCCCTCGATATGCACCGTTCTTACGATATATTCG
>CANHAW010000302.1 GCA_947458675.1 Beijerinckiaceae bacterium | reverse complement strand
AGCGCCAGAGTGAGAATGGCAGCCGAGACACCCGAGCCGCAGGATGTGATGACCGGACGATTGGTCTCAATGCCCAGTTCATCGAGCACGGTGACGAGTTCGGCAGCCGGTTTCAGGCGGCCATTTTCAACAAGCTTGGCGAAGGGCACGTTTTTCGAGCCCGGAATATGGCCCTTGCGCAGGCCCGGCCGCGGCTCTGGCGCTTCGCCGCGAAAACGCTCGGCTGGACGCGCATCGAGAATCTGTGCGCTGCCGGTTTCAAGCGCGCGTTGCACATCGCTCATCGTCGCCACAATCGTATGGTCGAGGCGCGCGTTGAAATGGGTGGCAGCGCGCCGCACTTCGCCATCTTCGAGCGGGCGGTTTTCGGCTTTCCATTTCGGCAGACCGCCGTCGAGAATGACAACGTCGCGCGCTCCGAAGGCGCGCAGCATCCACCAGATGCGCGGCGCAGAAAACAGCCCGATGCCGTCATAGACGACGATTTGTGCGCCATCGCCAATGCCGAGTTTTCGCATCGAGCTGGCGAAAGATGTCGGTGTCGGCAGCATATGCGGCAAAGGCGATTGCTGATCGGATGTCGCGTCGAGATCGAAGAAAACCGCGCCGGGAATATGTTCTGCGAGATATTCTTTGCGTGGATCGCGATTGAGCGTCGGCAGATACCAGGATCCATCGACAATCACCATGCCCGGTTGGCCGAGCCTGGAGGCGAGCCATTCTGTCGATACGAGATGGGGTGAGCCTGCGCCTGTGTCGTTCATGTCATCCCCTCAAAATTGCTGCACATGGATTTTTCACACGAAAGCGGGAGCGATCTGCGAGACGCGCTCCATCCAGTGCGGCACAGGCAGTTTCTTCTCCCGCAGGAATTGCGGGTTGAAAAGTTTGGACGCATAGCGCGCCCCGCCATCGCACAGAATGGTCACAATCGTATGGCCCGGACCCATTTCTTTGGCGAGCCGCATGGCGCCGGCAATATTGATGCCTGCTGAGCCGCCCAGCAGCATGCCTTCATGTTCGGCGAGATCGAACAGGATCGGCAGCGCTTCCTCATCGGACACCTGAAACGCCATATCGATGGGCGCGCCCTCCAGATTGGCGGTGATGCGGCCCTGTCCGATGCCCTCGGTGATCGAAGTGCCTTCGGCTTTCAGCGCGCCATGCTTGTAGAAATTGTAGAGCGCTGCACCCATCGGATCGGTAATGGCGATTTTCACCGATGGCTTGCGCTCTTTCAGCGCCATGCCGACGCCGGCCAGAGTGCCGCCCGTGCCGACCGCGCAGGTGAAGCCATCGACCTTGCCGTCGGTCTGCTCGAATATTTCCGGACCTGTCGTGTCGTAATGGCCGCGGCGATTGGCAATATTGTCGAATTGATTGGCCCAGATCGCGCCTTGCGCATGTTCCTTGGCGAGACGCTCCGCCAGCCGGCCCGACAATTTTACGTAATTGTTCGGATTGGAATAGGGCACAGCCGGGACTTCGATCAGCTCGGCGCCTTGCAGGCGCAGCATGTCCTTCTTTTCCTGCGATTGCGTATCGGGAATGACGATCACGGTCTTGAAGCCGAGCGCATTGGCGACCAGCGCCAGACCGATCCCGGTATTGCCGGCCGTTCCCTCGACAATCGTGCCGCCCGGACGCAGGGCGCCCGCGGCCATGGCGTCCCGGACGATGGCCAGAGCCGCCCGGTCCTTGACCGAGCCGCCGGGGTTCATGAACTCGGCCTTGCCCAGAATCGTGCAGCCGGTCGCCTCGGAAGCATGGCGGAGCTTGATCAGGGGGGTCTTCCCGATGGCGGCAAGGACGTCTGGCTGGATGGTCATTTTGTTCTCTTGAGCGGAACCGCACCCTTTCGGCGCGGTAAGGAAGGTGACCACATCTTGTGTCTTGAGGGCTTACGGTCAAGTGATCCGCGCTGTAGAATGATGCGTAACAGCCATCACAACAATCCGATGTATCGGATGTAGGCTAAGCTCGCAGGGGCATGAACGTGAAACGTGAACATCCGGGATCAGAGGCGAAAGCTAGGCCTGTAGATGCGCTCTTGGCAGCCTATTGCGCCGGAACGCTCGAACCCAGCCTGCATGCCTTGGTTGCTTCGCATCTGGCTCTCAGGCCGGATTCGCGGGCCTATGTCTCTGCACTTGAGGATCTTGCAGCCGAGAATATGGCCAATGTGGCCCCCGAGCCTCTGTCGCGTCGCGAGGACCGCCTGGCGGCGATTTTCGCCCAGGATATGGCCCCGGCTCCGCGTCGTCATTTTGGGACGATTCTCCCGTCGCCGCTTCGTCAATATCTCGGCCATGAGCTTGAGAGCGTCCGCTGGCGCACGAAGCTTCCGGGCGTGAAGGAATATCGCATTGAGGATCAGGGCAGGGGCGAGGCGAGCCTTCTTTGGGTGCGCGCCGGCCGTCGCATGCCCTCCCACACACATGAAGGCCTTGAGGTCACGCTCGTCCTCAAGGGCGGCTTCTCCGACGTTACCGGCCATTATGTGCGCGGCGACATTGCCTTTGCCGAATCCGATCTCGACCACAAGCCGGTAACGGATGAGTCTGAGGATTGCATCTGCTTTGCCGTCACCGATGGGCCGTTGCATCTCACCGGCCCCTTCGGTCGCTTGCTCGACCGTTTCTTCGGTGAACGCCACTGATTCCCTATCGCGCCAAGCCGCAAGATGGTCTTGCGCTCGTCACGGGCGCCAGTTCCGGTATAGGTGCGGAGGTTGCCCTTCAGCTTGCAGCCAAAGGTTTTAAAGTCGTCGCCATTGCGCGCCGTGCTGATGAATTGGCGCGTCTGGCAGAACAGGCGCAAGCGCGTGGCGGTGTGATATTCCCGATGCAGGGCGATGTGACCGATCGCGCTGGCATGCAAGCGCTCATCGCACAGGTCGAAAGCAATATCGGTCCAGTGGCGCTCGCCTTTCTCAATGTCGGAACTTATTTTCCCGACAGCGAGGAAGATTTCGGCGGCGATGGTTTTCGCAAGACGTTTGCTGTCAATGTCGATGGGACGATCAATCTGATCGGGCCTTTGGTGCGCGCCATGAAGTTGCGCGGGCGCGGCCAGATTGCGGTCAATTCGTCGGTGGCTGGCTATGGCGGGCTGCCGCGCTCCATTGCTTATTCGGCTTCCAAATCGGCTTTGATTGCCATGTGCGAGTCGCTGAAATTCGATCTCGACAAATTGGGCATCACGATCCAGCTCGTGTCGCCGGGTTTTGTAAAAACACCTCTGACCGACAAGAATGATTTCCCCATGCCTTTTTTGATCGGCGTGGAAGAGGCGGGATGTCGTATTCTGAACGGGTTCGAGCAGGGCGGTTTTGAAATCGCTTTTCCACGGCGCATGGCTTGGCTTTTGAAAGCCGTGAACATGCTGCCCTATTCCTCGTATTT
>CANHAW010000301.1 GCA_947458675.1 Beijerinckiaceae bacterium | reverse complement strand
CCGAGAATGGCCAGCGCCACTTTCGAGCCCACGCCCTGGACGCTTTGCAACAGACGAAACCAGTCGCGCTCGCCATCCGACATGAAGCCGAACAGGCGGATGGCATCTTCGCGCACCTGCGTTTCAATGGCGAGAGTGGCGGCTTCGCCGGGGCGGGGAAGTTTTTGCAATGTGCGCGATGAACATTGCACGACATAGCCGACGCCCTGCACATCGATGATCACATGATCCTCGGCATAGGAATCGATAATGCCTTTGAGCTTGCCGATCATGCCTGCACCTTTTTCATGCTTGCTGCGAGTTGTCGCGAGCCGCGATGCTGAGCATGGCAGATTGCCACCGCCAATGCATCCGCCGCATCGGGCGAGCCCGCTTCGCTTCTGGGCAGCAGCACTTTGATCATCATGCCGACCTGGGCCTTTTGCGCATGGCCCGCACCGACGACGGTTTTCTTCACCAGATTGGCGGCATATTCGGCCACGGGGAGCCCCGCCAGCGCAGGAACGAGCAAAGCAATGCCGCGCGCCTGTCCCAGTTTCAGGGTCGATTGCGGATCGCGATTGACGAAGGTTTCTTCCACCGCCGCCTCATGGGGCATATGCGCATGGACAATGCTGGCGATCCCGTCATGCAATTGGCGCAGACGATCGGCGAGCGACAGGGATGCGTCGGAATGCACCGAGCCGCAGGCGACATAAGACAGGCGGGAGCCCTGCGCATCGATGATCCCCCAGCCGGTGTTGCGCAGGCCGGGGTCGAGACCGAGAATCCGAATCGTTTGCAAACTCATGTAGATTGATTATCCCTGCGGCGGCGGGGCCGCCAGCGCGCGTGATGTCCCATGCCGGAAGGAATCCGATGATCGACGGCGTTGCCCTCGCCGCTTTCGCTGACGTGCTGAGCGAGACCAAAACCTGGTTTCTGGTTGCAGTGGTCCTTGTGGCCGGCATTGTGCGGGGTTTTTCCGGCTTTGGCGGCGCTCTCGTCTTCATTCCGCTGGCTTCGGCCATTTTGGGCCCGCGCCTGGCCGTGCCGATTTTCTACCTGGTCGATCTGGTCACGGCGACGCCCTATGGCATCAAGATGATCAAAAAGGCCTCCATGCGCCAGATCACGCCCATGCTGATCGGCAGCTGGCTGGCCGCTCCGGCCGGCGCCTGGATTTTGTCCAATCTCGATCCGACCCTCCTGCGCTGGGTGACGGGTGTGACCGTTCTCTTCATGGTCGCCATTCTTGCCACCGGCTGGCGCTATAGCGGCGAGCCGCGCCCGCCCGTGTCTTTCGGCGTGGGTGCGGCAGGTGGCGTTCTGGCCTCCGCAACGGGCGCCTCCGGCCCCCTGATCATAGCCTATTGGCTGGGCAGCCGGGCCGATGCAGCTTTGGTACGGGCCAATATTATGGCCTTTTATGCCTTGGCGGCCCTTGGTACCGATCTGGTTTATCTGGTGAATGGGCTTTTCACGCTTCAGGCGGTTTTCTATGCGGCTTTGGCCGCTCCCCTTTATGCGGCTGGCCTCTGGCTGGGCTCGCGCGTCTTTAAAGGCTCGAGCGAGACCGGCTACCGGCGGGCGGCCTTTGCCCTGATCATCCTGACGAGCATTGTCAGTCTTCCCCCGGTCACCGCATTGTTTCGCTAACGCTTTCATCCGATTGTGGCGATAGCAAGCCGCGTTTGGGCATCATTAAGTTCCATCCTGTATCGACAGACTCTGCCCTGCGGAGGCGCTAGGCTTGACACTTGGTCGGGTCGGGTGATCTTCCCGCTCCGCTCTTGCGGCAGCACTTTGGGAACGGTGGAATGGGACGCAAATATTTTGGCACCGACGGCATTCGCGGCAAGGCCAATGGTCTGATCACGCCCGAACTCGCCATGAAGGTTGGCCAGGCCACGGGCCTTGTTTTCCATCGCGGCGAACATCGCCATCGCGTCGTCATCGGCAAGGACACGCGCCTGTCCGGCTATATGATCGAATATGCCATGGTGAGCGGTTTCACCTCGGTCGGCATGGATGTCATGCTGCTTGGTCCTGTGCCGACGCCGGCTGTTGCCATGCTGACGCGCTCCATGCGCGCCGATCTCGGCGTGATGATTTCTGCCTCGCATAATCCCTTCGCCGATAATGGCATCAAATTGTTCGGGCCCGACGGATATAAATTGTCCGACGATGTCGAAAAACAGATCGAGGAATTGCTCGACGCCGATCTCGGTCCACAGCTTGCCGCATCTCGCAATCTCGGCCGCGCCAAGCGCGTCGATGATGTGCGCGCGCGCTATATTGAATTTGCCAAGCGCACCTTGCCGCGCCAGATCTCGCTCGAGGGATTGCGCATTGTCGTCGATTGCGCCAATGGCGCTGGCTATAAGGTTGCACCCGAGGCTTTGTGGGAATTGGGCGCCGAAGTTTTCGCCATTGGCGTCGAGCCCGATGGGTTCAATATCAATCAGGATGTCGGCTCTACTGCGCCTGACCGTTTGATCGAAAAAGTCCGCGAAATGCGGGCAGATATCGGCATTGCGCTTGATGGTGATGCCGATCGCGTGCTGATCGTCGATGAGCGCGGACAGCTTGTCGATGGCGATCAGATCATGGCGCTGATTGCAGAATGCTGGCACATGGACGGGCTTTTGTCGAAGCCCGGCATTGTCGCCACGATCATGTCCAATCTTGGTCTCGAGAATCATCTCGCAGGGCTTGGCTTGTCGCTCGTGCGCACCGCCGTCGGCGATCGTTATGTGCTCGAGCGCATGCGCGAGGACGGATATAATCTGGGCGGCGAACAATCGGGCCACATGATCCTGTCCGATCATAACACGACAGGCGACGGGCTGGTTGCAGCTCTGCAGGTGCTGGCCGCGGTCAAACGGTTCGATCGTCCGGTCAGCGAAGTCTGTCATCGTTTTGAGGCCTGCCCGCAGATCCTCAAAAATGTGCGTTTCAGCGCCGGCAAGTCGCTTTCAAGTCCGCTTGCCGACGAAAAAGTTCAGGCGGCGATCAAGGTGGCGGAAGCCGCGCTCGGCAAGACCGGGCGTCTCGTCATTCGCCCCTCCGGTACCGAGCCGCTCGTCCGTGTGATGGGCGAGGGCGAGAGCCATGAGGCGGTGGAAGCCGCCGTGGATTCGGTCTGCGATGCGCTGAAACGCGTGGCTGATTCGCTCGCTGTGGCTTGAGAGGGCCGCAACACCGATTTTTAGCGCGCCACTAGCCCGTTTTCAGTTCATGGGCATCCCCCGGATGTCCTTTGCGAAATACGCTGAAATTTTCTTTGGCGTTAATCATTTATTGACCTTAACGCGCGGTTAATCTCTTGCCCCTGAACTCGGTGCAGGCGTGGCGAGCACGCTGCGGCAGCGAGGGGTCATCATGCGCTGGATGGGCGCTTTTTTCGGATTGGCCGCGCTCTGGTCAGGGGGCGCATG
>CANHAW010000300.1 GCA_947458675.1 Beijerinckiaceae bacterium | reverse complement strand
GAAATGAAGGAGCGCATCGGCGCGCTTGCCGGGCCGGCGGGCGAGGGCATGCCCTGGCTTGGCACGTTCCATTCGATCTCGACGAAAATTTTGCGCCGCCATGCCGAGCTTGTCGGGCTGAAATCGCAATTCACCATTCTCGACACGGACGATCAGATCCGTCTGATGAAACAGGTGATCAAGGCAGAAAATATCGACGAGAAGCGCTGGCCCGCGCGCCAGCTCGCCCATCAGATCGATAGCTGGAAAAATCGCGGGCTCGATCCCGCGCGCGTGCCGCCGGGCGAGGCAGCGGCTTTTGCCAATGGCAAGGGCGCAGAACTTTATGCGCTCTATCAGGCCCGCCTGAAAACGCTGAATGCGGCCGATTTCGGCGATCTTCTGCTGGAGGCCGTGCGGCTCTTTCGCGAACATCCCGATGTGCTGCGCCAATATCAGGAGCGCTTCCGCTACATTCTCGTCGACGAATATCAGGATACGAATACGATCCAATATTTGTGGCTGCGCTTATTGGCGCAGGGCGGTGGCGATGCCGCGCGCCACAATGTCTGCTGCGTGGGCGATGACGATCAGTCGATCTATGGCTGGCGCGGTGCAGAGGTCGACAACATCCTGCGCTTTGAAAAGGATTTTCCCGGCGCCATCGTTGTGCGGCTGGAGCGCAATTATCGCTCGACAGGGCATATTCTCGCCGCTGCCGCGCATCTGATTTCCCATAATGAAGGCCGGCTCGGCAAGACGCTCTTCACCGATGGTGAGGATGGCGAAAAGCCCACCGTCACCGGCGTGTGGGATTCGGAAGAAGAAGCACGCACGATCGGCGAAGAGATCGAACAATTGCAGCGCAAGGGCCAATCGCTCGAAGAAGTCGCCATTCTTGTCCGCGCCTCTTTCCAGATGCGCGAATTCGAAGAGCGTTTCATCACGCTGGGTCTGCCCTATCGCGTCATCGGCGGTCCGCGTTTTTATGAGCGCGCGGAAATCCGCGATGCTTTGGCCTATTTGCGCTGTGTCGCCCAACCCGCCGACGATCTCGCCTTCGAGCGCATTGCCAATGTGCCCAAGCGCGGCCTTGGCGATGCGACCTTGCAGCAATTGCATGATTATGCGCGGCGCCAGAATATTCCCATGCTGCAGGCGGCGCGCGTTCTGTCCGAGACAGATGAGATGAAGCCCAAGCCGCGCCAGACTTTGCGCGATCTGACGGCTGCTTTCGCCCGCTGGTCTTCGCTGATCGGGGCCATGCCGCATCACGAAATCGCCGAGATGATTCTGGAAGAATCCGGCTATACCGACATGTGGCAGAAGGATCGCACGGCGGAAGCGGCGGGACGGCTTGAAAATCTGAAAGAGCTCGTCCGCTCGATGGAAGAATTCCCCGATATGGCGGCCTTCCTCGAACATGTGTCGCTTGTCATGGATGCCGATTCCAAGGGCGGGACTGAAAAAGTCTCGATCATGACTTTGCATGCCGCCAAGGGGCTCGAATTCGAGAGCGTGTTTCTGCCCGCCTGGGAAGAAGGGCTCTTTCCGCACCAGCGTTCGCTCGACGACAATGGCCGCGCGGGACTGGAAGAAGAGCGCCGTCTCGCCTATGTCGGCATTACGCGTGCCAAGCGCCGCGCCAAAATCTATTTCGCCACCAACCGCCGCATTCACGGCCTGTGGCAGACGACCATTCCCTCGCGCTTTCTGGACGAGCTTCCCGCTGCCCATGTCGATGTGGTGGAGGCGCCGGGCGGCAATTATGGCGGCTATGCGCAATCGCGTTTTGCGGCCATGGATACGTATGAATCCTCCTATGCGACGCCGGGCTGGCAGCGCGCGCAAAGCCGACGCACGGATCCCAAAAGCGGCGGCGGCTTTCAGGAACGCGCGCGCGAATGGGGCGGCGCCAGTCGCAAGCCCACCCTGATCGAAGGCGAGCTTGTCGCAAAATCCTCGACGGTCTCCGGCTTCACCCAGGGCAGTCGCGTGTTTCACCTGAAATTCGGCAATGGCACGGTGGTGCTTGTCGACGGCAACAAGCTGACGGTGGAATTCGACAAGGCCGGACGGAAAATGGTTTTGGAGAATTTCGTTCAAGCCGTGTGAGTGAAGCAGCTCATTGTCAGCTCGTCATTGCGAGCGCGCGCAAGCAATCCAGACCCCCCACATGCATGATGGATTGCATCGTCGCTTACGCTCCTCGCAATGACGGCTGTGGGCTGCTCAAGCAGCGCGGGCGTCAGTTGCCGCACCTGGCGGCGGCACGGCGATGACGAGGATCGTCTCGCGCCAGAGTTCAGCCAGATTGGGGTCGGTACGCAGCGCGGAAAGTTCACGCCGCTGTGGAATGGCATGTCCGTCTTCCACCATGCTTTCAGTCCAGCCAGCCAGCGCTTCAGCGGCCATTGTGAAAACATCGTCAATTGTGTCGGCTGCCGAAAAGCAGCCAGGCGCATCCGGGAAGACAATCCCGTAGGCGCTGTCGGCATCTTTCGAAACAAGTCCGATATAGGGTTTCACGGCGTCTTGCCTCATAGCCAGCCTGCCTGTTTATAGATCGCGCGCACTGTTCCAAGTGGCAGATCGCGTTTGGGGTGCGGCACGGTCACAATATACCGATGCCCGTCCTTCGTGAAATGGTGATGAGACCCCGCGACGCGGCGAAGGGTCCAGCCTTCGTTCTTCAAGCGGGCCAATATCTCACGGCTGTCACGTAGAAAAAGCATGGATGAAAAGGACCGGTCTGCAATCCCGCCAGCCTAGTCTTGGGCGTGCGCGGGTACAAGCGCCCGATCACCGCCGCGTACAGCTCGCTTTTGCCGGCGTGCAGGCGATCCCCGGCGTCGAGCAATGGGTGGCTGTGTCCGGCTTTTCCCGTATGCAGATCTGGCAGCTGTCGGTCCATTCCAGGCAGGTTTTGTCGGTATCGCCGAAGCGCGAGACATGGGGGTCGTCTTGTGGGGGCAGGGCAGGCGCCTTGGGCGCGTCGGCCAGAGCCGGGGCGGCGAGAAGAAGCAGCGCAGCGAAGCTTTTGATCATGCTCTGGAGCATAGGCGGCTGTCGTGCTAATCGAAAGCCATGCTGGAAGGTCTCCCCCCCAATAATGCCGCCCATATGCTCCGCCTGATTACGGAGGAGGAGCCGGCGCGCGCCATTGCCGATCTTATCGTCGAAATGTTCGACCCCACCGAGACGGCGGCGTCCGCCTTCGAGCTCGAGCCCAATATGCGCGACTGGAACCCGAGCCTCGGGCCCTGGGTGGTGGAAGCCTATTTCGCCGACGAACCCGACCCCGATTATTTGCGCGAGCTTGTGGCCAGTATTGCAGGCGCAGAGGTTGCGGCGCGTGTCGAATTTGATCGCGTGGCCGAACAGGATTGGGTGAAGAACGCGCTCGAGGGCCTTGTGCCGGTGCGTGCCGGCCGCTTTCTCGTTCATG
>CANHAW010000299.1 GCA_947458675.1 Beijerinckiaceae bacterium | reverse complement strand
TTTGAACAAAGCCTGCAGCCCGACAAGCAGGATCAGCAGACTGACGACCGTGGCCAGAACCGGCCGGCGAATGAAAAGATCGGTAAAGGAGCCCATGTGATCCGCGCTCCTATTGCCGCGGCGTTTCTTGCAGCGGTTTCAGGCCGGATTCATTGTCGATGCGCACGCGCGCCCCATTCTGCAGCTTCAGCTGCCCTTCGGTGACAATTTTCTCGCCCGGCGCGAGGCCATCCAGGACAGCGACCTGATCGCCACGCGTATCGCCAATGCGCAAGACGCGCCGCTCGATGACAAGCGGCTGATCTGCGGGAGCAGATGAAGCCTGCGCGGCACCGGCCGGCGGCGATGCCGGCTTCACGACAAAGGCCGTATCGCCATAGAGCGAATAAGAAACGCCGGTGCGTGGAATGGTCACGACATCGCGCCCCGTGCCGATGAGAACAGAAACATTGGCAAACATGCCCGGACGCAATTCACCACTCGCATTGTCAACCTGTGCGCGCAGCAGGATCGTGCGCGCCTCAATGCTGACGCGCGCATCGATGGAGGTGACCTTGCCCTTGAAAACGCGACCGGCGAAAGCATCGACGCCAATCTCGATGGACTGGCCGACAGCCACGCGCCCGATATCCTGCTCGGTCACCGGGAAATCGACATAAATCGGATCGAGCTGCTGCAGCGTCACAATCGATGTGCCGGGCGAAACATATTGACCGGCATCGATGCGGCGCAGACCAAGGCGCCCGGAAAAGGGCGCGGTCAAAGCTTTTTGTGCAATCAATGCGCGCGTGCGATCTGCAGCCGCGGCGGCGGAATCGCGCGCGGCGAGTGCGGAATCGACATTGGCAGTCGCCGTTGAGCCGCCGGCGACAAGCTGGCGCTGACGCTCGAGCGCCAGCTCGACATTGCGCAAAGTTGCAAGGTTGGATTTGAGATCGGCCTGTTCGACGGAATCGTCGATCTGGATCAGCAATTGGCCGCGCTGCACATCCTGGCCGGATTCGAAATTGATCGCGCGCACAACGCCGCCCACCTGCGGGGAAATATCAATGCCCTGCACGGCGCGAAAAGTTCCAATGGCAGAAATTCTGGACTGCCAATTCTCGAGCTTGGCTTCAGCAACCGCAACCGCCGGCACAGGACGGGGAGCGGCCGAAATGAAACCCTTGATCATTTGCGGCTTCACGACAAACTGGAACCATGCAAGCGCACCCGTCAGGCCGGCCAGAGCAACGAGGACGAGAACGAGAGCGAAATTGCGTTTCATGTTTCACCGGATGTCCGCAGGAAAGCGGGAGACGCCGCGAACCTGTAAATAGAGGCGCTGGCCGAAAATTCGACCCGGCCAACGCTGCAAAAGCGCATCGACCGGCAGGCCCTCACGTTACATCTCCGAGCCTGCAATGGATCACAGGTGAACCAAAAAAACGCCCTGCGCAAGCCCGCAAATCTGCCGATCCATCCGGCTGCGGAACGTGCCATCGGCTTTCGTCAATTGGACATGAAGAAATGTTAATTTGCCGGGGCGAAGAGCAAATCGCATTTTGGTCCGGCCTGACAGACATGAGAAAGACGGGGACTGACGGCCAATGAGACCTTTCCTGCTCAGATTGCACCGCTGGACGAGCCTGATTTTCGCCCTTCCGCTTTTCGTGATTATTGCGACCGGGCTGATCCTTTCCTTTCAGCCGGCCCTCCAGCATGCCGCCATCAAGCCGGGAAGCCTTTCGCCCGAGCGGCTTATCGCCATGATCGAACAACACGATCCGGAACGAAATGCGCGCGCTTTGAATATCGACCCGATGGACAACAGGCTGATGTTGTCAGGCCCCGGCGGCAATCTGGCCATCGACCTGTCGAGCGGCGAGACAATGGGCGAGGCAAGCGCACTTTCCACCCTGTTCTGGCAGAGCCGTCGTATTCATGAGCGGCTGGTATATGGGCTCGATCCGCTCGTGCCCATCGCCACCGGCGCGCTTCTGGGCCTGATTGCGCTCGGCCTGATGATGGGCTGGGGCACATGGCGCAACAATGTGCCGGGCTGGCACCGCGGGATTGCATGGACCCTGCTGCCGCTCCTCATCATCAGCCCGCTGACGGGCCTTGCCCTGACTTTCAGCATCAGTTTCACCTCGCCCGCTCCACGCGCGCCGGCCATGCCGCTGCGCGAGGCCTTGAGCCTCGTCCTTGCGAACAAGGATCCCTCGACCCTTCTCTACATCGCCCAGCGCGGCGGGCGGCAAATGGTGCGCGTGATGGAAGATGGCGCAGTCCGCCATTTCCTCGCCACGCCAGAGGGATTGAAACCGCTTGAAAACAATTGGCCGCGCCTGATCCATGAGGGCACCTGGCGCGGCATGTGGTCGGGCGCGGTGAATATTGTGACCTCGCTGGCCTTGCTGGCACTCCTGTTCACCGGTGTCTGGATCTGGATGCGACGGCATCTGCGCCCGCGCCGCAAACGCGCCGAAACAGGCCCAATCGGCGCGCATCTCACGCGTTGAATTGACTATTTGCCGCCCAATCTGCCGAAATGTCAGGCAATCTTCGACTGATGTCTAAGGGCCAGAGCCCTGATAAACCAGTTTTCAGTGGCACTTCGCTTGCTTGAATGCTCAGATGCTTTCGGCTGGCGGGGAGTGACGGGATTTGGCAAGCGGGCGCTTCTTTGACGAAATGACCGGGGCTGATGGCCAGGCGCGCAGCATGTACCGCAAGGTCGAGCGCTGGCTCTCCTCGGCCCCACCGGAACTTCTGGCCTCCCGCCGTTCGCAGGCGGAATTGATGTTCCGGCGCATCGGCATCACTTTCGCCGTCTATGGCGACAAGGATTCAACCGAACGCCTGATCCCCTTCGACATTGTGCCACGGGTTCTCGGACGCTCCGAATGGGCACGACTCGAAGCCGGCCTCGTGCAGCGCGTGAAAGTGCTCAACATGTTTCTCGCCGATGTCTATGGACGCGGCGAAGTCATCAAGGCCGGCATTATTCCGGAAGACATTGTCTATCGCAACGAGCATTACCGGCCCGAAATGCGCGGCGTAAAAGTGCCGCATGACGTCTATGTGCATATTTCAGGCATCGATATTGTGCGCATCGACGATCATGATTTCTATGTGCTGGAGGATAATGCGCGCACACCCTCGGGTGTCTCCTATATGCTGGAAAACCGCGAAGTGATGATGCGGCTGCTGCCGGAACTTTTCACCCAGCATCGCGTCGCACCGGTTGAAAATTATCCCGATGCGCTTTTGGCAAGCCTGCGTTCAGTCGCGCCGAAACAGGCCGGCTCCGATCCTGTCTGCGTGCTGCTCACGCCCGGCATTTATAATTCAGCCTATTACGAACATTCGTTTCTCGCCGACAAGCTCGGCGTGGAACTGGTCGAGGGCCGCGATCTGCTGGTGAAAGACAAGATCGTCTATATGC